>CAZLLC010000020.1:0-21594 GCA_964560245.1 uncultured Oscillospiraceae bacterium
ATCGGTGGATCCGTTAACCCCTCCGCCCAGTGTGCGCACTGGGCCCCTCCCCTACAGGGGAGGCTTTAATTTAGCCCTTCACGCCCTCGCCGGCATCGGTGCCGCTGAGGATCCGCTTCTGGAACAGGATGTAAAGGATCAGGATGGGTAGCATCGAAAGCACCAGGCAGGCGAACAGCGCACCGTAATTAAAGCTGTAGGTGAAGGCATTCTGAATGCTCTGAATACCCACAGAAATGGTGTAGTTGCTTTCGCTTTCCAGGAAGGTCCGTGCCAGGGTGTACTCATTCCACACGTTCATAATGTGTCCCAATGCAATAAAGATCAATGTAGGCTTCACCTGGGGAATGATCACATTCTTAAAAATGTTCATTTCTCCCGCGCCGTCCAGGCTGGCGGCTTCAATGAAGCTGTTGTCGATCCTGCGGACAAAGCCCACCAGCAGGAAAATATAGGTAGGCAGGGACTGCACCGCATAGATCAGCGCCACCACAAAGATATTATCGGTAACAGCGCTGTTGGAGCCAAGCAGATTCCGACCCACCTCCCGAAGCTGGAACCACAGGGGGATCAGCACCAGAACAGAGGGGATCAGCATCGCCACAAAGTAGAAATTCTCAAAGATCTTCCGTCCTGTAAACTGGTATTTTCCCAGCACATAGGAGGTGACCGAGGTCATCAGCAGCACCAACGCTGTGGAGATCACAACGATCACAAAGGTGTTGGCAAAATACCGCAGCAGAGAGGATTCCGCTGCCGAATCCATAATGGCCGTCTGATAGTTGGCGATCCACAGATCATTGGGAAGGGCAAAACGGTCCGCGATGAACTCGCTGCGTTCCTTCACAGAGGTGTAGATCATCCAAAACAGCGGCAGCACCACGATCAGCGCCCAGATATACACAAGAATGCGGAAGAAAATATCCGATTTTTCCCCACGGGGCTTTAACGTTTTCGCTTTCTTAGCCATATTACCGTGCCTCCTTCCGCTGCAGATACAGGTTCACGCTCAGGCACAGCACAAAGCTGATGGCCATCAGCACTGTCGCCGCCGCATAGGCATAGCCGACCATATTGAGCTGGCCGGTGCCGTAGTTATAAACATACAGACCCATAACCGTGGTATGGTTCTGACCGCCGGTCAGCGGCAGGATCAGATTCATATTCACCGCCAAAGAACCGGACAGGATATTGACGATCATATAACGGATCTGCGGCATGATCGCCGGCAGTGTAATGCTGCGCAGCTGCTGGAACTGGGTCGCGCCGTCCAGGCTGGCAGCCTCAAACTGCTCCTTGGGAATATTATTGATGGACGAGATCAGCACAAGCATATAATAACCGATACCTGCCCAGCTTGCAATAAAAATGATCAGGGGCAGGGGATGATCCGTCCAAAGACCGTTGCCGGTATTGATCAGGGTGTCCAGACTTTCAAAGAAATACTTCCACACCATACTGATCAGGATCACAGAAAGAATATTGGGGATATAGAACAGGAAACGGAACAGATTCACTTCCTTGGGGTGGAGCTTTGCCCTTGTCAAAGACACGGCAAACAGCACCGCCAGGGTCACAATGATGATCTCTTTCCAAAAAACGATGATGATATCGTTTAAGAAGGCTTCCAAAAACTCTTTATCGGTGAAGATCTGCCTGTAGTTTTCCAAACCGATATAGGTCTTTGGTCCGTAGCCGTTCCATTCATAGATGCTGTTTGCCACAGAGCTGATCATCGGCACGATGCAGATGAAGACATACAGCAAAAATACCGGCAGTGCCAGCAGCAGCATAAACCGCCACTTGGAGGGGGTCATATCCAATACTCTTGTAGCGCCGATCTTCGGCTTATTCTTTCTTGCCATATGCATCCCCCTTTCTACCGCTGCGCGTCGGTGTAAAGAAGCTGACAGGCTTCCTCCACACTCATTGCGCCCGAGGAAATATCGTTGATGACCTGCTTAAGGGTGTTGTTCAGCAAGCTGGACCAGCTCACGTTACAGTTGATCACATCCACCTCGTCACTGGTAAAGTAATCCAGTGTGGTTTTTGCAACCTCAGTCAGCTCTGCATCCTCATAATCCAGATCCTTCAGAGCGCTCAGGTAGCTGTACTTGCTCATATATTCCAGCTGCACATCCTCCCGGTAGATAAACCGGATGAATGCCATTGCGTTTTCCAAATTCTCTGTCTGAGAGGAAACCGCCAGATTGTTGGCGTGTACTACCAACGTGGGGTTCTGCTCCTCGGTGATCAGCGGAGAAGCGCAGAAGCGCATTTTAAAGTTTGCCGGGATATATTCCGACATTTCCGCCTCCAGCCACAGACCGTTTGTGATAAAACCACATTCTCCGTTAAGCCAGTTCAGCTGAGAGGTGGTGTGGTCAGCGGAGGTAGAGCCCTTCAGCAGGTATCCCGCGTCGCAGTACTGCTTGTAGCGCTCCAGCACGCTTACAAACCGTTCATCCAGGAAGCTTTCCGGTGTGCCGGCAGCAACCTGCAGGAAAAATTCTTCTCCGTAGGCCGCCACAGCCGGCATGATCAACGCCCAGGTGTTATAGTCGGCGTACATACCGGGATAGGTCATACCCGCAACGTCGCTTTGGGCAAGCTTTTCAGAAAGTTCCATATATTCTGTGAAGCTGGTGGGGGCAGTTTCTACCATATTCTGATCGTACCACATACCCTGTGTGGAGTTCATCAGCGGAACACGGTAGATCGCGCCGTCCACCTGCTCGATCACAGCCGTATTGACCCGGTCGGCAATTTTGGCATCGGTGCCGTAGATACAGCCTTCATTGATCAGCTCTGACAGGTCGTAGAACATACCGCTGTTTTCCATTTCCTCGTCCGCGATGCCGTTACCGGAGATCCAGACGATGTCCGCGGGGGCTTCACCTGCCAGCCACGCGGCGGAATACTGGGTATTGACCTGGGAGCCCATAATCAGGGTCACCTTGACACCGGTGGCTTCTTCAAACGCCGTGACCACATTGGTCCAGGCTTCGCTGTGTCTGCCGGATTCGTTGGTAAACACCTGCATTTTCAGCTCACCGGACAGCTGGGGCTCCTCCACCTCATTGGCGCCGGCAGCGCCCAGGCTTGTTCCTATGCCGTCGGTGGAGATGGAATTCTTCTCCACCAGACGGACCACTTCTTTCTGACGGACGCCGATCACGATCCGGCATCCGGTCAGGCTCAGCAGCATCGCCACAAGGCACAGGACACTCGTTACGATTTTTATTATTTTCTTCATATCAGCATCCTCCTTATTCCTCGTGCTTGCGCCGCCAAGCCTTCACGCCACGGGTGATACCCCATACCGCAGCGGTAAACACTGCCAAAATGCCGATGGCCGCCGGCCAGGGCAGGATGATCAGCTCATCGATGTACTCGATCACTTCCACCATTTCAGGCAGTTTATTGAACTTCACCTGAATGACCTGATTGCCCTCAACGGACTCCAAATTCAGGGTGTTGTCCTGCAGGGCAACCTCCTCACCGTTCACCGTCACCAGCGCCACCTCGTAGCCCTCGTCCGGTGTGACGGTCAGGCTGTAGCTGTCGCCGGGCGCCACCTCCGTCAGACCGGGGGCAGAAAGTGTGCCCTTACCGGCTTTGATCCGGGCGGTGATGGCATAGGTGTTGGGGGTCATCAGACGGAAGATGTGGGTATCGTTGGCTTCGTGGTAATAGGTGATGGTATCGGTGTCCATTGAAATAAATGTTTCCTCAAATACATCGTATACCGCATAATTACCGTCCAGGGTGATGGTCTTTTCTTCCGCTGTGGCGCTGTGCAGTGCCACATAGTGATTGCTGGAATAGATCACATCTTCATTATTTTCAGAATAGATGTGACAGCCGGAAAGCTTCAGCAAATTCCGCAGAAGTCTTACATCCAGACAGGGCGCGGCGGAATAGATGGAGACCCAGTCGCCCATATCCTTGATGCCCAGACCTGCGCCCTGGTTGTTATCCAGGTTGTAGCCCAGCACCTCCACGCCATCCGTATTCTTAATGTACGGCATAGGCGACACGGAGTTGGGTGTGGAGTTGCCATAGATCAGACCTTCAATGCCCTCTGTCAGCACATTGTTGGTATCACAGATCTGCACCTGCAGACCGGACTTTTCTTCGATCACACCAATGTCAAAGCCGGTGACCCGCTTCATATAATCCGGATCCAGGCTGTAGCCGTCGGAAATGCCCGGCAGATAGATCCAAACCACATACTGACCGTTGCACTTCAGATATTGATCGATGGCTTCATTCATTTCATCAGTGATCTCGAAGGGAGAGAAAATGATGTTCAGCTTATGGGGCTCTACCTTGCCGTCCAGCAGTGAGGACATGGCATAGGTATCATAGCCTGTGCCCATAGCGGCAAGATGCTTTCTTTGCTGCATCAGCATGGGCTCAAACAGGGTGTAGCTCATATTGGTGCCGCCTACCGTCAGGTACGCATAGGTCTCGTCACCCACAAAGATGGCCACCTCGTTACGGGCATCCCGCTCAAGATATACACTGAAATCGTATTCTGCCTTTGCGTCGGCAAAGTACTGATAGATCTGATCGTCATCCAGCCATCCGCCGTACATATCGTACTGCCACAGACCGGCAGAATTGACCAGTGCGTTTGCAAAGTCACGCTTCTGCTGGTAAATGGTATCGGCAATGGTACGGGACTGACCGATGGAGAAGTCCCAGTCCGCGTCCCAGGGCGAACCGGCATAGGCACTGGAAAGCACCGTGCGGTTATCCTGCTCCGCGATATAGAGCTTGCCGTGCTCCTGAACACTGTCCAGCAGCGGCATATAGGTGTTGGATTCGCCCAAAAGCCGTTCGTTGTAGGCAATGGGAGAAGCGATCCAGTCCACGTATTCGCTATCCAGCACCCGCTCCATAGCCGTATGGGCCATACCCTGAGAGTCGTAGGAGTTGCTGGTCCACAGGTAGCCGTTATAGCCACCAACGATGATCTGATAATCTGTCTCCTCCTTGGCGATCTGACAGTAGTACAGGAAGCTGTCTGCAGATTCCTCATTCAGATACAGGTTCCAGTCCACCATATTCCGGGACAGCTCGCCGGTATCCGCATCACCCATATATACATTGGTCGATGCGCTGCGCTCATCCCAACCGGGCTCTGCCGCGGTCTCAAAGGTGACCTTGTTATTGCCCCAGGCCTTCTGCAGCTCCTCAACGGTGCCGTACTTTTCCTTCAGGTACTCCTTGAAGCCCTCCACAGAAACAGGGCTATAGTCCGGGCCCTGATTGGAACCCGTACCGCGGATCATCCATTCGTAGGACTGACCGCCGCTGATCTTCAGACCGTAGACCCGGTTGTAGTAGCTCTGCTCCTTCATATGCCGGATCAGCAGCCGCAGGACCTCGCCGGCCTCCTCACGGAATTTTTCCGAAGCAAGGGATACTTCGCCGTCAATAGCAATGTAATCCGAACCGTTGTGGCAAAGCAGCTCGTGATCCGGGTTCTGCTCGATCCACCAGTGGGGCGCGAACATACCGATATTGACCATTACCAAAGCATCGTTATTTGCCGCCAGGGTTTCATAGATCACTGCGTCAAACGCGTCGTAGTCGATGGTGCCGTCCTCCAGCCAGATGGGATCACAGCCGCCCTTGTACAGACCGCCGCCGTAGGTGATATACAGCTCCAGATCCGACTTATATATACGGGTCTCCGCGTCTGTCTGCAGGTAAACATTCAGGTCAGGACGCAGATAGAAGTGGGCAGCCATAGGCTCGCCGTCGATGATCAGGGTGGGTACGCCGTTGTAGATCTCCACAGAGGAAACCACATTGTCACGGCCGGAGCTGGTCTCTACCGCATTGAAGTCCAGGAATTTATTGTCATAAATATCCTCGCCGGTGAGCAGCAGCATATTTTCGTCCATCTGCAGGGTATACTTGCCGGATTCCATATAATCCGGAATGGACACCCGGCACTCCACCTCAAAGGGCTCGCCTACCGGCCACTGCAAAGGCTTATCATAGGTTTCAAAAGTGATGGGTACGGAGGTGATGCTGGTGATGGAATTTCGTTTGTATATGGTTGCGGTAGGTGTAAAGTTCGCTTCAATGGGGCTTTCCAGCTGCAGTGTGACGGTAAACACCAGATCTCTGCCTGCTGTGACCGATTCCGGCACAGATGTGGAGAGCACTTCCGCCACGTTGTTGATGTACAGGGTGGAATTGTAGAACACAGGACCCCAGGGAGAACAGGGGGGCTGACCGTATTCCTTACAGCCCGTCCAGCCGGAATCATCGTAATCCAGCGTGATCCAGTCCATGGTCTTTTCGTCCACCGTCTTTGTACAGCGCACATCGGAGCTGGAAGCCACGATGGCTATGCTTTGATCCTTCAAAGTAAACTTACCGTCAAACAGGACCGCCGCCTCAGAAACCAGGTTGTAGCACTTCAGGGCAATGACATTTTCGCCCTTCTTGACCTTATCGGTCAGATCGTAGGCGGCCACATTGGCCCAGGAATCCTGACCGGCATCCCAGTTCTCGTCGATCAGCTCGCCGTTGAGATAGAAAGCGTATTTGTCGTCAACGGTCAGCTGCAGGGGGGCGTATTCGACCTCATCGTCCAGTGTGAAGGTATAGCGGAAGAACCGGTATTCCTCCACAGCATCGTCCACAGGATTTTCCGGGTACCAGACCCACCGACCGTCCCAGTCGGAGCTGTCCGCAGGCTTGGCTACCATATAGACCGTTATATCCTCAAGTTGGATCGTGCCTGCCTGGTCAGAGCCGATGTAAATTCGTGCAAAGGCACAGCTTGGAGCGGTAAAGCTCATGCTGATGACCTGCCCATCTGCAAACAGCGGCATCGTCACACGGGTGTCCTCGATCTCATCGTGCATATAATCGTAGAAGCGCATTTCTACCGTGCCGCCGATATCGGCGCTGTAGTTGCCCTTGACGGTGTAGGAGTACTCCGTCATGATCTGCTTCATCTCATTGTAGACGTAGCTTTCACCGGAGCTGACAGTCAGCTTGCCGCTGTCACCGGAGGTAAATTCCGCCTCACCGGAAAGGGTGTCCAGCGTCCAGTCGCCGGTATTGCCGTCCTGATCCAGGGCGTGGAAATCGTCGTAGTAGACCACGCAGTCGGTGCCGTCCTCTACCGCTTCCACAAAGATGTCATCGATCCAGACCTCCGCGTCACCGCGGGTCAGGGTGAAGCTGATGGTGGCATAAGCCGCTTCTGCCACGGGCTTTGCTCTGGTGACCACCTTGGTCCACTGGCTGCAGTTTTCACTGCTGTTGAGCGATGCCACTGTGCCCTGCATAGTCCGATAGTTGCCGTCCGTCATATAGATCCGGGTGCCGTCAGCGGTGTAAAGCTGCATATTCATCCGGATGGTGGTAGTGGGCGAGCAGTTTCTGGAGCTCATCCAGAACGAGAATTCATAGGTCATATCCGGATCCACCGGGATAAAGGCGCAGGAATCAATGACCGTCTTTTCCAGCAGGGAGTCCTTCACAATGTGGTAGGACTGATCACCGGAATGATACATGGTGGTATCGCTCTGAGAAACGATCTGCTGTGAGCCGCCGGTGGAAATATACCAGTTCATCGGCGCGCCGGTGACGGAGGAAGTCAGTTCAAAGTCCAGGTTCACATTTTCAACCGTTTCGCGCAGACTGATATCATCCACATAAACGTTGGTATCGCCACCCATCACAGACATACGCAGCTGCACATAGTGGGTATTCACGCCGGTAGTCAGCGACATTGATACCTGCCGCCAGCCCACGTTGCCCCGTACCTGATAGGTCCAGTACGGAGAGATCATTTCAGACTGGACCGTCACCATATTTGTGCCGTCCCAGGTCAGGCTTGTAGCAGAGCTGACACCGTCTGCCGCGATCTGCCGGAAGTGGGGCGTACAGGTGGAATCGTAGTTTCCGTCGATCTTGACCCAGTAGCTGAATTCATAAGTCGTCAAAGGCTCTACCGGAAGCATCTGGGATATCAGAATGGTGTTGCCGCCATCGACGCCGTTATAGATGTGGGCGGATACACTGCCGCTGCTTCCCGGACGCACCTCAGAAGACGGGGTTACCGAACCCTTGCCGCCATAGCTGGCAGAGGACCAGTTATACAGGATCTCATCGGACAGCTCAAAGTCCAAATTGGGATCCTCCGCGTCCACATCGGTTTTAACGAAGGATACATCATCCAGATACAGCACACCGCTGCCTTCATAGACCTGGAAGCCCAGCTGAATGTTATGCTCCGGATTATTGGGATTGTTGCCCACACTGGCAGGGATAGAAACCGCACTGGTGATCTTGATCCAGCCGTCGGTCACATCATAGACCGGCGTTGCCGCATCGTCCAGCCACCAGCCGCCATTATAGTTGGCATCGTTCATATAGGGCGCAAACTTCAGCCCGTCGGCTTCATCCACCTTGACCCAGTAGGACAAAATGTAGATATTGCCCGGCTCTACAGCAAAGTCATATGCCCAGAAATAGCTGTGTCCGGTGGCGTGGATGGCAATTGCGTTGCCGCTGCGGGCAACCTCGCTCTGGGCATAGGTGTCGTGGTTGGGGTTAAACTGATTCAGTGCCCAGCCGTCCACCGTGTAGGGATCAGAGAAGTAACGGTCAAAGCTGCCGTTGTACAGGATGCTGTCTTCCGATGCATAGCCGGGACCGATGTCCTCCACCTCACTGATGCGGATCAGGGAAATATCGTCCAGATAGATGGTGGCGCTGCCCTTGCAGGTGCAGTCGGCTTCATCCTGGGTCTTCTGCCAATCACAGGCCTGGGTATGGACAGACTTGAAGCCTAAGAAGCCCTTGATGCCCTCCTCCAGCGCCGGTGTTGCAAAGCGGATCTGAACCTTCTGCCACTTGCCGTTTGTGTTTTCAGAAACTCTGCAGGACAGGAAGTCACTCCAGTTCTGACCTTCGCCTGTGAAGAAATAGGGGATGAATTCCAAATTGGAAGCATCTTCTACCTTCACATAGTAGGTCAGTTCATACTCGCTCAGTCCCTGGATCTCCAGCTCGTTGCTCTGCAGATATCTGCCGGGCTTGGCGTAGAAGCGCACCACGCCGCCGTTTTCATTAGCGGTCTGCACGGCGGAAACGCCCTCCTTGGGTGCCCAGCCCAGAATGCTGCCGTTATCAAAGGTGCCGTTGGTGATAATGTTATCCGGGCTGGCAGTATCTTCTGTGCCGCCGTGGTCATACTTCTTATCCAGCACCTCCGGCTCATAGGGCTCTTTTTCCACAATGCTGAAATCATCCCACCAGGCAGTGCCGGGGTTATTCACATACTGGAAGTCCAAACGAATATATTCTGCTGTTGCAGAGGTGGCATATTCGTAAGTGATCGTTTCCCAGCCATCGGTGATATTCCGGGCAGAGCTGCTCTGCTCACGACCGGTAACACCGTCTGCGGAGAATTCCTGAATTACAGAGATCGCGCCGTAAGTCTTCAGATTCTCGGTGCTGTCCGGCTGGACCTTTACCTTATAAGAAATAACGTAAACATAATTGGGCTTGACGGGGATCTGATTGCTGAAGCCATATACCTGACCGGTGGCATCGGTCAGCTTCATCTTCAGCACATTGTTGCCGTCCCCGGTTTCCTGGATCTCATAAGTGCCGTGATCATTTGTGATGAAATCCCAGTACTTGTTATCCAGATCAAAAGTACCGTTCATTACCAGGCTGTCCTGAGAAACCTTGCCGTCACCCTTATCCTGGGCATAGCCCAAACGGATCAGGGAGATGTCGTCCAGATAGACTGTGCCGCTGCCGTTACAGGTACAATCGTCATCATTATTGGTCTTTTGCCATTCACAGACCTGGGTATGCACCGCCTTGAAGCCCAAGAAGCCCTTAGTGCCCTCCTCCAAAGCAGGCACTGTGAAGCTTACCTGCACCTTCTGCCAATCACCGTTGGTGTTGGTCGTCACCTTGTTGGCGACAAAGTCATTCCAGTTCTGACCGGCGCCGGTGAAGAAGTAGGAGATGAATTCCAAATTAGAAGCATCCTCCACCTTCACATAGTAGGTCAGCTGATATTCGCTTTCGCCCTGGATCTCCAGCTCGTTGCTCTGCAGATATCTGCCGGGGGCTGCTTCAAACCGGACAACACCGCCGTTGCCCTCGGTCTGCACAGCGGCTACACCCTCCTTGGGTGCCCAGCCGGTGATGCTGCCGTTATCAAAGGTGCCGTTGGTGATAACGTTGTCAGCACTGGCAGTTTCTTCTGTGCCGCCGTGGTCATACTTCTTATCCAGCACCTCCGGCTCATAGGGCTCTTTTTCCACCACACTGAAGTCGTCCCACAGGGCTACGCCGGGATTATTTACATAGGCACAGTCGATGCGGATGGTCTGTGCGGTGGCGGAGGTGACGTATTCATAGGTCACCGTTTCCCAGCCGTCGGTAATATTCCGGGCAGAGCTGCTCTGCTCGTGTCCGGTAACACCGTCTGCGGAAAATTCCTGAATTACAGAGATCGCACCGTACTTTTTCAGATTTTCCGTGCTGTCCGGAGTCACCTTTACCTTATAGGAAACAGTGTAAACATAGTTGGGCTTTACGGGGATCTGCTGGCTGTAGAAGTAAGCCTGACCCTCGCCTGTCAGCTTGGTCTGCATCACCTTGTTGTCCTGAACCGTTTCGATGCTGCAGCTGCCTTCGCCGCTTTCCAGTACATCCCAATACTTCTGATCCAGATCAAAAGTGCCATTCATTACCAGGCTGTCCTGAGAAACCTTGCCGTCACCCTTATCCTGGGCATAGCCCAAACGGATCAGGGAGATGTCGTCCAGATAGACTGTGCCGCTGCCGTTACAGGTACAATCGTCATCATTATTGGTCTTTTGCCATTCACAGACCTGGGTATGCACCGCCTTGAAGCCCAAGAAGCCCTTAGTGCCCTCCTCCAAAGCAGGCACTGTGAAGCTTACCTGCACCTTCTGCCAATCACCGTTGGTGTTGGTCGTCACCTTGTTGGCGACAAAGTCATTCCAGTTCTGACCGGCGCCGGTGAAGAAGTAGGAGATGAATTCCAAATTAGAAGCATCCTCCACCTTCACATAGTAGGTCAGCTGATATTCGCTTTCGCCCTGGATCTCCAGCTCGTTGCTCTGCAGATATCTGCCGGGGGCTGCTTCAAACCGGACAACACCGCCGTTGCCCTCGGTCTGCACAGCGGCTACACCCTCCTTGGGTGCCCAGCCGGTGATGCTGCCGTTATCAAAGGTGCCGTTGGTGATAACGTTGTCAGCACTGGCAGTTTCTTCTGTGCCGCCGTGGTCATACTTCTTATCCAGCACCTCCGGCTCATAGGGCTCTTTTTCCACCACACTGAAGTCGTCCCACAGGGCTACGCCGGGATTATTTACATAGGCACAGTCGATGCGGATGGTCTGTGCGGTGGCGGAGGTGACGTATTCATAGGTCACCGTTTCCCAGCCGTCGGTAATATTCCGGGCAGAGCTGCTCTGCTCGTGTCCGGTAACACCGTCTGCGGAAAATTCCTGAATTACAGAGATCGCACCGTACTTTTTCAGATTTTCCGTGCTGTCCGGAGTCACCTTTACCTTATAGGAAACAGTGTAAACATAGTTGGGCTTTACGGGGATCTGCTGGCTGTAGAAGTAAGCCTGACCTTCACTGCCCAGTGTGGTTTGCAGCACCTTATTATCCGCATCGGTCTCAATGCTGCAGACGCCTTCGCCGCTTTCCAGTACATCCCAGTACTTCTGATCCAGATCAAAAGTGCCATTCATTACCAGGCTGTCCTGGGACACCTTGCCGTCACCCAGGTCTTCCACTTCACCCAGGCGGATCAGGGAAATATCGTCCAGGTACACAATACCGCTGCCCTTACAGGTGCAATCGTCATCATTATTGGTCTTCTGCCAGTCGCAGGCCTGGGTATGGACGCTCTTGAAGCCCAAGAAGCCCTTGATATTTTCTTCCAGAGCAGGCACTGTGAAGTTTACCTGCACCTTCTGCCAATCACCGTTGGTGTCGGTCGTCACCTTGTTGGCAATAAAGTCATTCCAGTTCTGACCGGCGCCGGTGAAGAAGTAGGAGATGAATTCCAAATTAGAAGCATCCTCCACCTTCACATAGTAGGTCAGCTGATATTCGCTCAAGCCCTGAACGGTCAGCTCGTTGCTCTGCAGATATCTGCCGGGTGCGGCGTTAAACTGCACAACACCGCCGTTTTCATTGGCGGTCTGCACTGCGGTAACACCTTCCTTGGGTGTCCAGCCCACGATGCTGGCATTATCGAAGGTGCTGTTCGTAATAACGTTGTCCGCGCTGGCCGTTTCATCCGTGCCGCCGTGATCATAGGCAGCATCCAGAATATTGGGCTCGTAGGGCTCTTTCTCCACAACGGTGAAATCATCCCACAGGGCTACGCCGGGATTATTTACATAAGCCACATCAATACGGATGGCAGTGGCATTTGCGGAGGTGATGTATTCATAGGTCACGGTTTCCCAGCCGTCGGTAATGTTCCGGGCAGAGCTGCTCTGCTCCTGTCCGGTAACACCGTCTGCGGAAAATTCCTGAATTACAGAGATCGCACCGTATTTTTTCAGGTTTTCCGTGCTGTCCGGGGTCACCTTCACCTTATAGGTAACGGTATAAACATAATTGGGCTGCACAGGGATCTGATTGGTATAGGCATAGGCCTGACCCGCACTGCCCAGGTCCATTTTCAGCACATTGGTGCCGTCGATCTGCTCCACTGCGCAAGCGCCTTCACCCTGGGTCAGGAAATTCCAGTACACATTGCCCTGCTCGAAATCACCGTTTAAGGGCAATTGCGTGGGCACGGCAGGATCAGTGACCGTGGTATTCGGCTCGGTGACATTGGGGTCGGTGGTTGCCGGCTCGGTGGGGTCTGTTCCTTCACTCTTTGCCTGTACCTTTACATAATCCCACTGCACCGTACCGCCCTTATTTTGACCCTCGTTGGACTGCAGGTGGAACAGCACATAAGCCGTATTTTCACTGGGGGTATACTCCTTATTGAAGCTTACCCAGCCGTTAGAGCCGCTGGCATAAAAAGCCACCATTGGAATAGTACCAAGCTGGTTGCCGTTTGCATCGTATTCCCAGAACCAGTAGATGGCCTGACCACGGCCGGTAACATTGATGCTGGCAGAAACCTCATAGGTTTTGCCTGCTTCCACATAATAGGGCTTGGCTGCCTGTGCATAGCCGTCAGCATCGGCAGACTGGGTCAGAACGCCGTTTGAAACGGAAGCTCCTGCCCACAAGGTCCAGGGCAGCTCCTCCCCATCTTCAAAGGCAATATCCATTGCAAAGGAATTCACCTCAACGGCAGGTACTGTTGTTTCGGGCTCGGTGGTCTCCGGCTGAGTCGCTTCAGGCTCGGTGGTCTCCGGCTCGGTGGTTTCCGGTTCTTCACCCTTGACCTGCACAGTCACATAGTCCCACTGCACCGTACCGCCCTTATTTTGACCCTCGTTGGTCTGCAGGTGGAACAGCACATAAGCCGTATTCTCACTGGGGGTATACTCTTTATCGAAGCTTACCCAACCGTTAGAGCCGCTGGCATAAAAAGCTACCATCGGAATAGTACCAAGCTGGTTGCCGTTTGCATCGTATTCCCAAAACCAGTAGACCGCCTGGGCACGGCCGGTGGCATTGATGCTGGCAGAGATCTCATAGGTCTTGCCGCTTTCCACCGCAAACTGCTTATTGCCCTGGGCATAGCCGTTAGAATCGGCAGACTGGGTCAGAACGCCATCTGCAACAGCCGCGCCGCTCCACAGCTCCCAGGGCAGCTCCTCCCCATCTTCAAAGGCGATATTCATTGCGAAGGGATCCATACCCGCAGGCTCTGTAGTCTCCGGCTCTGTGGTTTCCGGCGCAGTGGTTTCCGGTATAGTTGTTTCAGGCTCGGTGGTTTCCGGTTCTGTGGTTTCAGGCTCGGTAACCGTGGGCTCCTCACCCTCCGGATAGGCCATCACATAGTCCCATTGTACCGTACCGCCTCTGTTTCTGCCCTCGTTGGACTGCAGGTGGAACAGTACATAAGCCGTGTTTTCACTGGGGGTATACTGGGCGCTGAAATCCACCCATCCGTCAGAGCCCTTGGAATAATAGGCCGTGAAGGGCACAGTGTTGATCTGCGTATCATTTTCATCGTATTCCCAAACCCAGAAAACAGCCTGGGCACGACCGGTGACGTTGATGCTGGCCTTGAGCTCATAGACCTTACTGCTGTCCACAGAATACTTCTGTGTACCCTCGGCATAGCCGTTAGAGTCGGCAGACTGGGTCATCACGCCGTCCGCAACAGAAGATCCGTCCCACAAGGACCAGGGCAGCGCTTCTCCGTCCGCAAAATCCACCCGGAGGGAGAAAGCCTTATACTGGGCAGCCTTCAGCATCATCTTCAAAAGATTCTGCTGGGCGGCATCATAGGCAGTCAAAAGCCCCGGCATATTCTGGGCGTTGAGCACAGAGCCGGTTTCATTTTCACAGTATAGCTTTACATCGTCCAAAACCGCGGTCACTTCCGTGCCCTGCGTGCTTTCCAGTACAAAGTTCACACTGATCTGCGCAGCATCGGCAGGCGCTGTAAATTCCGCTGTACACTTTTCACGGTCAGCCGGACCGTTGACGGTACAGCTCAGCCGGGTGTAGGGCACAGTAGTTGCCTCCCCGTCTGCGGTGAAGTAATAAATATATGCATATAGTACACCGTTTTCCGATACGCTGGCCTTATAGGACAGGCTGTATGTACCGGTGGCATTGACCGCGATCAGCACCTGGTTTTCCATACCGAAGGCATCCTCAGTCTTTAGCTGGCAGGCACCGTCCTCCCAGGTCAGATAGCCGGTGTAGTTGCCTACAGGCGCACTTTTCCATCCGGTGAGATCCGTTTCGAAATCACCGTTTGTGATCAGATTGCCATCATCTGCGTGGGCATTTATGACCTGCAGCGGTACATTGGACAGCACCAATACCACTGCCAGCAGCATTGCCATTGCTTTTTGCAGATAACGGCTCCACCTTTGCGTCATACTTGTTTCCTCCTTATGTGTATTCAGTAACCGCTAAAAAATCAGTCGCTCGAATAACCGATTGAAGAAAATCGGTTACTATGCGGTAATATCGTTTTTATTGACAGCACGGTTGCTGTCAGCAGCCCCGTCTGCCTCTTTGGAAGCGCATATGCGGCTAAGCTCCGATGCCGTCAGACAAGCAGACGGCGCAAAATCATCACCGTTAACATAAGCGATGATTCGTGATTTTAGCCAGCTTGCTGCAGGATCATTTTCTGCCAGCTTCAGCCCGCAAACCAAGAGTCGTCCATCTCCGATGCGGTATTCAAACAAAAGGGCCTCTTTTTTCGCATTCTTATAGGATGCGGCAATATCTATAATGGGGTTATGGGCGCCCGGCGCGCCGTCAAGTATGACAGCATTGGCGCCGTTGAGCATATTTTCAAACTGTTTTCCGCAAAAGCCCTCGTGGGGGAGCTTGTCTGTAAGAGGGTGCTTTGCGATCACTGTGGCAAGATGTCCGTTGGTTCTGCCGGCAATAGAAAGCTGGAATGTGGCAGGACTGGACGCAAAGGGCTCTGTACCAAAAATAAGCACCCGTTTCCCCTGGCTCATATACGCTTGCAGCTGCTCTATGCTGCAGCCGTTGCATACCAGTGCCTTGCCGGCGGTATGATCAGCCCCGTCCTCCACCCGGGGAAATGCGTATAGCTTCCAACGGTTGCTGCACAGGGCATTTTCCCCCGACAGTTCCGCAGTGAGTGTAAGCTGCGCGGGCAGACCGTTCTCAGGAACACGGAATCGGAACCGGTCCAGCTCTGCCAAAGTACCCCGTTTCAGCTGTCCGACTGAAAGCTTCCTTTCAGCAATCGTTTTTCCCTCTGCGCTCAGGCAGATGTGAAGGATCACATTCTCTGCATCAGCCGCATAGTGGGATACCCAGACAGGGATCTGAATGTCTTCTCCTGCCTGCAGATTGACACGGGGAATATCCGCCAGCAGCACCGTTGGGCCGTTGTAGCGCAAAACATTTTCTGCCGTTTCTCCGGCTTTCAGCTCGTAAAACTCATTCATCATACCCACACAGTAGCCAAAGGTATGCCAATGGGTATCAATATCGCCTAAAAAGTCATAGCCGGCAAACGTATGGCAACGGCGCACCGTTTCAAAACAGTGCTTTCTGAGTAAGCTCTGCCACTTTACGGAGTTTTCATAATAAAGCTCTGCTCTTTCCAGCAAGCCTTTATCCGCAAGATGCTCTCTGACCGAGGACATAAAACGGGTCTTCCCGATTCTTGTTCCCTGATACCGCTGCTCCAGAGAAAGATCAATATAAGTTCCCTGAATACAAATTTCGTGAGATAAAAGGGGCTTGCCGTACACTGCGTTTTGTTTGTCCAGTATTTCCTGTGTTCCAAAGCTGGAATCATAGCTGGTAAAACCCAAAGAATAGCTGTTATAAAGATCACAGTGATCACCGATGCGGGAAAGACGCTGGGGATTATGTTCAAAAGGTGTATCCACACGGGGATCTTCCTGTGTCAGCATATATTCAATGCCTCTCATAGCCGACATTGGTGAAAACAGAGCATCCGTTTGCGTATGCACCAGCTGGGCACAGGCACGGATATGGGCTTCATAATCGTTGTCGATCTGAAGCTCATTGCCCGTAGAATACACATTGACAGAGGTATAACGGCGGCAAAAGCGGACGACCTGCGCCCACTCGGCCAGGGAGGTATTGTTGGGTGTTTCCACCTCCAGCAGCATACCCTCTTCCTCCGCCGCCTCCATATACTCGTAAGGGGGTATCCAGGTATGGAAACGAATGGAGTTAAAGCCCAGGGCTTTCAGCTTTCTGATCACGCCAATATAGTAATTTTTATCCCTTGTGGGATGAACGGTGGCATATTGATAGCAGTGCTCACAAACACCTCTGAAATAGTAGGGCTGACCATTGAGGTAGATTTTTGTTCCTTTTACAGTCAGACGGCGAATGCCAAAACGGCGGCAAAGCTCCTGATTTTCAGTGCGCACACGCACTTCATACAGCTCAGGATGATCGGGCGACCATTTCAGAAAGTTTTTTGCATCAAGTGTGACGGATGTACTTCCCGGAGGAATTTCCGTTATGCATACCGGATCGTTATGATCTAACACCACGACCTGCTTGCGCACATCCCCGGCGCCTTCGGTTTCTACGGTAAAGCTTTCGCAGTTATGGGCTGCCGTGACCCACAGATCCCGAAGTCCGTCTATATAGCTGCAAAGCTCAACATCCCCGTAGATGCCGCCTGTGCATTCGTTGGCAGCGCGGGAGGTCAGACCGGAAACAGGTCTGCCCATATAGCCGGTCAACCGGTTGTTGGACACCGCCAGGGTAATGCGGTTTTCTCCCCTAACCAAAACGCCCTCCGGCACTTTAAAAGAAAAAGGCGTTGAGTATCCCTCATAGCGACCCAGATATACGCCATTGATCCACGCGCTGACCGCATTTTGGGCGCCGCCTATGTAAAGCTCTGTATTTTTCTGAATATGCTCCAGTGTAATAACCTTCCTGTAAGCAATACATCCCACAGGATTGGGCAGGAACATATCCGCACAGTATCCGGTTTGCGGATAGCTTTGATCCTCATACAGCGGATTGACCTTCAGCTTTTTATAAAATCCAGCAGCTTGAAAAAGCTCCGTCATATCCTCCCAGTAACCGGGAACAGGAAGCTCCGCCGCAAAATGCACCGCCGGCTCAACGGTCTGTGTATAAGGCGCATCCGACAGATAGCCGGCGCTCCATTCTCCATTGAGCGAAATGCTGTTGTTTTTCATATATAATTACCAACCTAATCGGGTCTTTTCTTCGTTAATTGCCGCCCACGCAATGTCCGGACACCAACAGTGCCCCTGGGGCATAATGACCAGCTTGCAATTTTGGGCAGCACCCGTATGTTCAAAGATTTTGTGCGCCGTGGCATAAGACTTTTTTACCGCTTCCAAAGGAAAGATCGTATCCTTTTGTCCGGTCAACACCGTCAGGTGTCGGGGCGCGATCAGGCAAGTAAGGTCTTCCATTTCAAAGTAGCGGGACGCACTGGGGATGTTGTTGCACACGCAATGCAGAATATCCAGGATCGATCCTTTATAAGAACAAAAAGCGCAGGAAGGAGCGGCGTATCCAATTCTTTCTTCCAGACACGCGGCATAAAATGCTGCCGTTCCGCCGCCGGAATTTCCGGTGATCATAATTTTATCCAGATCGATGCTGTCAAATGCCAGCTTTTCCATAGCATCAATGCCACGGCTCACATCCCAAGCCCGCTCTCCGATCACCGTACGACCCAAATTAATGGCACGCATTGCGGTAAAGGAGCATTGATGAACACCGCCCGGGCCGGGATACCGGTGGGAACGGGTAACGCCCATACCTCTTTGCTCAAGGCACAGTGCGGCAAAGCCGTTTTCCACCGCCTGCAGCCCGAAGCTGCTCCCCGGGACAAATTCTTCGTCGACCTCGTACTTTTTTTCTCCGAAGGAAATATGGTAGCCCGTGGTATGTCCCTGCAGGACGATGGCTAAGGGATATTTTTCCGCGTTTTTCTTCGGTATCAGCAATACTGCCGGAACGTAATTTTCAGTTTCGCTCTCGTAGCAAAAGCGGATGGAGCGGTATGTCTCAAATTCCTCTGTATTTTCTATCTCAATATTGATCGGACAGGCGTTTTGGGCGATCACATCCATACCCAGAAGCTCCCGGAGTTTCGTCTGCACCTGACTTTTCCACTGGTTATAATCGCAACTGCTGTCATAGGACAAACTGCCCTTTGTCTGCGCCACAAGTCTGTCGTGGCAGGCATCGCCGTTAAATTCTTTTATCATAAACATTCCACCATTTTTTGCACATTTTATCACGCCGTGATAAAATCAATTATAATTATACCTTTTATTGCACATACCGTCAATAGGAAGCTGTTAATTTTTACAAATCGTACAATTATACCTCGAACTTTTTGTGCAATATTTCAGATCATTTCGTCGATTGCCCGGTTGATCATAATCATTGCCGCGCCCCGGGCGTTTGCGTTGTGTTCCAAATTGGAAATTTTTATACGGACTGCCGCATCATAGCTGCTGGTGCGGACCCATCGCTTCACCTCGTCGATCATCAGAGGTTTAAGGGGAGATTCCGGAATATGCAGCACAATGAGCTCAGGATTATACATGGTGTTTGCCACCGCCATGGCTTTGCCGATGCCGGTACAAAGCTTTTGGGCAGACACCTGCGGATCCAACAGAAGATCCACCAACAGCTCCGGTGTGCCGTCAGCTTTTTCCCCCAATATGGTGTAGCCGATCTCCGCAGCTCTTCCCCGATGACCGATGTAGATCTGTCCATCGATCATCACCGACATACCCAAACTGTGCGTTGCATAGTTGTAGTGCATTAGCAGCACGTTCTTGAACCTGGATCTTTTCAGAACGCCAAAGGCGTACTCGCTTTCCATTATACAGTCCGGATCGTGAACCACCATCACATCCACATCGTAGCGGCTACTCAGCAGATCCCGCAAAGGTACATCCACCCAGTCCTTGATCTTGATGATATAGGCAGAAACACCCTGTTCCGTATTGGTAATACCCTGGGCAGAAACACCGATACGGGTAATATGCTTGTCGTGATATTGATCCATCAAGCGATCCAGTACGTCATACAGCGTCTGTAAAACCTGGTCTTTTTCTCTTACAGGCCAGTCGTAGCGGTTGCTTTCGATCAGACGGCCCTTCATATCCGTCACCACAGCATACATACCGTTGGCGTCAATATCCACGCCTATAAAAAAGTGGTCATGACCTACAATGTCGATTTTTTCTGCCCGACGGCCTACGCCGGTGGAATACGCATCATCCTCTGCCACCACATAGCCATCCGTGATCAGCCGGTTGGTCACCTGAGAGATCAGACCCCAGCTAAAGCCGGTGAGCTGCTGCAGCTCCCGCCGTGAAATAGGACCGTTTTCTAAAATTTGCTGTAATATTTGCTGCACATTGGTGCGCTCACTTTCGTGCTTCCTGAATCCCATCTTCAACCTTCTCCCATAGCCTGCTCCATACAGAGTCTGTAATTTAGTATATTATACATTAAAATAAGCACACTGTAAAGGGACTGTAAAAAAAACCCGAATATCTATATCAGCCTTATTTTTTAAAGATAGTTCTGTATAATAACCCAAATGTCTATACATAGAAACGGCAGGAGTAAGCCCTTGCCGTAAGATTATTTCATAAATTTACGCAGAATAAATATGATTTTCAGCTCCATTCAGCGAAATTATGCCTATTTCCAGCTCTTAATTTGCGGCAACGGCTGAAGGAACTGCGAAAGAAGAAGCATTTGTCCCAGGTTGGGCTGGCTATGGCTTTGGATATGAACCAAAACAGCATCAGCCGTTACGAAAACGGTGAACGGGAAGCAGACTACAAGACCCTGATCGCTTTTGCGGACTTTTTCAACGTGTCCGTTGACTACCTTTTAGAACGCACCAACGACCCTACCTTTCATAAAACATAGGGAACGGCCTGTGTGCCGTTCCGGATAACGAATAAAACACTGGCAGAAAACCGGTGGGCGCTTGATAGCTGCCCACCGGTTTTCAGAAAATTTTAAACCTTTATAGTAGAATTCTTTATCACCGAAACCGGAAAAGGCAGCTTCCAACGCAGATTCCAGCAATCCCTCATCCCGGACACCGATACTGCCGCCGGTTTCCTGTGCGACCAGCTTGTGCAAAAGCAGTACCATATTTTTTGAAAATTTGATCATTTGGCCAGCTCCTCAAAAGCAGGCTTAAAGCGCTTCAATATTCGGGCAGCTACAATATCGATCTTCTCGTCGTCAGTCAGCTCCAACATAGGGGAGCTCTCTAGATCGATGACCATATATTTGGGACGGTTGTTCTTGAAGATCACCGCCTGCCCGTTTTTCTCCGCGATTCTGGTAACCCGGGAGAAATTTTGATTAGCTTCCGTGACGGAAACGATGGTGTTTGTGTTGATTTGCATAATCGTCACTCCTTCTGTCTGTAGTATATACAAATAATAGGTAGAAAACAACCTATAATTTATTGGTAACAAATGACCTCTGCGCCCACGAATGTTCAATTTAATGGGGTGTTGCGGTTTGTTCTTTGTAAATATTCCGGAATATTCAAAAAATGGTTCCGGAATATTCAAAAAATGGTTGTAATATTGACAAAAATGATGTAAAATAGTATGATCTGAGAGAACGCACTTTTATATATCCACAATTTTTGGAGGTATTTTATATGGAAAAACCGATCGTACTGGTCATTATGGACGGCGTTGGCAAGGGTGACGGCGGCAGCGGTGATGCTGTTGTACAGGCCAACACCCCCAATTTAGACCGTCTTTTGAAAGAATGTCCCCATACTTACCTGAAAGCCCACGGCACCGCTGTGGGTCTGCCCTCTGACGAGGATATGGGCAACTCCGAGGTTGGCCACAATGCGTTAGGCTGCGG
>CAZLLC010000021.1:0-16161 GCA_964560245.1 uncultured Oscillospiraceae bacterium
GACAGCAAGAATTATGCAACAAGCGAAGATTCCAATCAGGTTGTATGGACACTGGTAGAAACCTGGAATACAGGCGTCACCGTCACGCTGACCGCTGACAGCGACCACGTAGATTTCTTCTACAATGTGGCAGACGGCAGTCACGGAAATGTTTCCTCCTGGATTTTGCTGGATAATGTTAAGGCTACCGAGCCTGCAGATCCTACGGAGCCCACAGAGCCTGACAACATTCTGGACGGTCTTGACTTCGAAAGTGCCGGTCATGAGGATCTGTTTGCAGGCACCGGTGCATCGCAGGATGCCACTGTCGAAAGAGTAGCTTATGCCGATGCAAATGTGACTGCTCCTGCAAACGGCGGCAGCTATGCACTGAAGGTCAGCCACGCAAACCACTGCTGGCCTACATTCCGTGTGAACTTCGGCAAGACACTGAAGGCTGGCGCTACCGTCACGTTCGATTTCTACGGCAACTACGATTATCAGGCTGCTGCCGGCGCATACAAGTATGTGAAGCTGGAGCTGACCGCGGACAGCAAGAATTATGCAACAAGCGAAGATTCCAATCAGGTTGTATGGACACTGGTAGAAACCTGGAATACAGGCGTCACCGTCACGCTGACCGCTGACAGCGACCACGTAGATTTCTTCTACAATGTGGCAGACGGCAGTCACGGAAATGTTTCCTCCTGGATTTTGCTGGATAACTTCAAGGCTACCGAGCCTTTAGATATCACAGCGGGTATCGATTTTGAAACTGCCGGCAATGAAGCGCTGTTCGGCGCAGTAGGCGGTGCAAACGCATGGCGAGACGCAACATTAGAGGTGGTTTCCTTTGATGGCGACAATGCCCTGAAGCTGACCTGCGCTTCCAGCCAGTGGCCTGTCTTCCGTATGAACTTCGGTAAGACCTTGAAAGCAGGTACTACCATTACCTTCGACGCTTATACCAACGATACCTCCGGAATCCGGAACACTGTTTCTGTATTTGAGTATGTATCCGGTGGCGATGCCACAAGCCAGTACTACCACGGTGCCTGGAACACCCTGACGATCACGCTGACAAGCGATTGCAGCTACATCGACCTGGTGTGTACGATGGACCGCTGGAATGAGCCGGGCCCTGCAAATCTTGAGGTATATCTGGATAATTTCAAAGCAGTCGAGCCCTAAACCCTTGTTATCATTTTGCGATTGGGGTGTCCGCACACCCCAATGCGCAGGAAGATATAGTGCAATTCCAAAAATATTTTAGAAATGAGGGGAAATTATGTATCAACGCGGAAAGAAACTTTTATCCATGGTTTTGGTTCTGTGCCTGGTCCTCAGCCTTGTGCCGGTGACTGCGCAGGCCGTTCCTCTGCTGGATGGAGCAGATTACATCACCCAGCAGCTGTATCTGGGCGAAGACATCGTTCTTCACCTTCGGGGTAACATCCCTGAAGCCTACAAAAGCGCCACTGCAGTGATCACATTCTGCGGTGAAAGCAATTCCTGGACCATCAGTGATCTGACCCAGGATGAAAACGGTCTGTACGATATGCCTGTCACAGTAGATGTGGCTGAAATGACCGAAAACATCAGCCTGAAGGCTACATATTTGGGTCTCACTGCAATCGAGGAGAATTACTCTGTTGCGGAGTACCTGAAAGCTTTGATCGGCGGTAACTACACCGATGAAACCAAGCTTTTGGCGTTGGAGCTGCTGAACTTCGGCGCAGCTGCGCAAAATTATTTTGATTACAACACGGGCAATCTGGCGAATGCGGGTGGTTATGAGTATGATCCTGCCAATGACATTCCCGATGAAATTCCCACGCCAGTCCAGTCCGGCAGTGTGGATGGCATCAGCTTCTACGGTGCTTCCGTAAGATTCTTGTCCCAGACGGCTGTTCGCTTTTATTTTAAAGCTGACAGCGTTGACGGCCTGACCTTCACTGTGGACGGAACACAGTATACGCCCAGCTCCAATGAAACCGGCTACTTCATTGAAGTGGGCGGCATCAATCCGCAGGATATGGACAATGAAATGACTGTGGAAGTAACCAACGGCACGCAGTCCCTGTCTGTGGGATATGCTCCCATCAATTATTTGATCCGTACCTACCATAATTCCGAAAATGAAGAAATGAAGACCCTGGCAGCTGCTGCCTACAGCTATTTCGTTGCTGCAAAGAACTTTGTATATCTGGATCCTGATGGATTTACAAATGGCATTACCTTTGATACGGATGTAAACTACAATTACTTTACTGCCGTTGGCGGTGACAATGCATATAGAGATGCTTCCATTGAAACTGTTACCTTCGATGGCGACAAGGCACTGAAGATTACCCACGCAGACAACCAGTACCCCACCTTCCGTATCAACTTCGGCAAAATCCTAAAGGCCGGTACTACTATTACCTTTGACGCCTACACCAACGATACTTCCGGTATCCGGGACACCGTTTCCATTTTCGAGTATGTGTCCGGCGGCGAAGCTACAGCCCAGTACTACCACGGCTCCTGGAATACTCTGACCCTGACCCTGGCGGAAGATTGCAGCTATGTGGACCTGTATTGCAATATGGACCGCTGGAATGAACCCGGTCCTGCAAACCTTGAGGTCTACCTGGATAACTTCCTTGCAACGGAACCTGCAGACCCCAGTGGTGACATTTATGAGGGCTTCGACTTCGAGACGGAAGGTCATGCAGAACGCTTTACCGGCATTGGCGCTGACCAGGATGCTACCATCCAAAGAGTATCCTACAACTTTGCCGGCGTTGAAGGCACAGAAGACAGCGGCAGCTATGCTGTGAAGCTGAGCCACAACAGCCATTACTATCCCACCTTCCAGATGAACTTCGGTCAGACTCTGAAGGCCGGTACCACCATCACCTTTGATGTATACGGCACCTTCGACGGCTGGGTCTCCGGCAACGATATGAACATCGAGTTCACCGGCGACAGCGGCAGCGGTCAGGTCGTCTATATGGTTCCTGGCGCCTGGTTCACCGCAACCATCACCCTGGCAAATGACTGCGATCACCTGCAGTTCTTCTGGAACATCGAGCGCGGCAACGGTATCTCCGGCAATGTTGCCTCCTACCTCCTGATCGACAATGTTCTGGCAGTTGCGCCTCCTGTAGAGCCTTGCGGCGACATTCTAGCAGGTATTGACTTTGAGACCGAGGGCAATGAGCTGCGGTTTACCGGCGTTGGTTATGAGCAGGATGCAACCGTCGAAAGAGTCACCTATACCGATGCAGGTGTAACAGCTCCTGAAAACGGCAGCACCTATGCTGCAAAGCTCAGCCACAACAGCCATTACTATCCCACCTTCCAGCTGAACTTCGGTCAGACCTTGAAGGCCGGTACCACCATCACCTTTGATGTATACGGCACCTTCGACGGCTGGACTTCCGGCAACGATATGAACATCGAGTTCACCGGCGACAGCGGCAGCGGTCAGGTCGTCTATATGGTTCCTGGCGCCTGGTTCACCGCAACCATCACCCTGGCAAATGACTGCGATCACCTGCAGTTCTTCTGGAACATCGAGCGCGGCAACGGTATCTCCGGTGATGTTGCCTCCTACATCCTGATCGACAATGTGCTGGCAGTTGCGCCTCCTGTAGAGCCCTGCGGCGATTTCCACGACGGTGTTGGCTTTGAGACCGAGGGCAATGAGCTGCGGTTCACCGGCATTGGTTATACTCAGGATGCAACCATCGAAAGAGTTACCTATGCAGATGCAGGTATCTCCAAGGATAACAGCGGCGACTATGCGCTGAAGGTAAGCCACAACAGCCACTACTATCCCACCTTCCAGATGAACTTCGGCGAAACACTGGAAGCAGGTACCACCATCACCTTTGATGTATACGGCACCTTTGATGGCTGGGTCTCCGGCAACGATATGAACATCGAGTTCACCGGCGACAGCGGCAGCGGTCAGGTCGTCTATATGGTTCCGGAAGCCTGGTTCACTGCAACCATTACACTGACTGAGGCTAAGGATCATCTGCAGTTCTTCTATAACATCGAGCGTGGCAACGGCATCTCCGGTGACGTAGCCTCCTACATCCTGATCGACAATGTGAAGGCTGTTGCCCCCGACAACACCATCTACAACGGTTTGTCCTTCGACAACAGCACCGATGTAAACTACTTCGGCACTGTTTCTGGTCAGGAGTGGAGAAGCCCCGCCCTTGAGATCGTTTCCTTTGACGGCGACAATGCGCTGAAGGTAACTTGTGGCAGCAGTCAGTATCCTGCACTGCGCATCAACTTTGGCAGAACCCTGCCCACAGGTACACAGATCGCCTTCCAGGCATACACCAATGATACCACCGGTATCAGAAGTACGGTGTCCATCTTTGAGGCAATAGCAAACTGCACAGAGACTGAGCAGTACTTCCACGGCAGCTGGGCAAATCTGGTAACCACCTTGACGGCGGATTGCAGCTATATTGATCTGTGCGTCAACTTTGACCGCTGGAATGAGATCACTGCCTCCAATATTGAGGTTTACATCGACAATGTGATCGTCCAGGAGGGCTTCACTGCCGGCGCAGACTTTGAAATGCCCTATGATGCCCGGTTCTTCACCGGTGCCGGCGGCGACAACGAGTGGAGAGATGCAACTGCTCAGATCGTAGAAAAGGATGGCAGCAATGTTCTGATGATGACCGGCGCCAACAGCCTGTGGCCCACCTTTAAGATCGACTTCGGCGAAACCCTGAAGGCTGGCACCACCATCACCTTTGATGTTCTCGGCGTTATTGATTATGAGCAGGAAGGTATGTCTATGACCTTCAATCCCATCGACAGTAATGTTGAGACCGACGAATACGGTCAGGCTGTCTGGATGCTGGAGGGTGAATGGACAAACAAGACCATCACCTTGAGCCAGGATTGCTCCAGCATCAGCTTCTATTGGGATGCAGGCCGCAACGGTCTGGCCGATGGCATTGTATCTTATATCTATATCGACAATGTTGTTGTAAACCCCGCGTAATGAAATTTCATTCCCCGACCGGCGCAAGCCGGTCGGGGGAAACCCCGCAAAAGCCTCCCCTGCAGGGGAGGTGCCCAGTGCGCACACTGGGCGGAGGGGTTTGCAGAGGTATCGAAAGTGCAAATATTTCTTATTCCTCCGTAAACCCCGCAGTCAAATTGCCTAATATCGGCAATTTGCCAGCTCCCCTATGAGGGGAGCCATTTGGGAGACCCGGCAAGGCTCTATAAATCCATTCCTTGGGGCATAAAAGTTGTGCCGTAAGGAATGGACTTATCAAAAAATACAAGAATATGAGGGATGACAATGCGAGTTTGGAGTAAAAAAGTATGCGCAGTCCTTTTGTGCGTATGTATGTTCATTGGCTTTTTGCCCATTGGCGCACAGGCCGCCCTGGTGGACGGCAGTGACTATATTACGCAGCAGATGCTTTTGGGTGATGATCTGACATTTCAGCTTCAGGGCAATGTCAATTATTACTTTGCGGAAAATGCCGTTGCAACACTTTCCTATGCAGATCGGGTGGAAACCTATCGGTTGGAGGATCTGACGTCTTTTGGCGACGATCAGTACGGTGTTGCAGCAGAATTGGCGGCTGCCCAGATGACAGAGAATATTGATTTGACCATCCGGGTGGGTGAAGTGGTGGTTTTGCAGGAGACCTACAGCATCCGCAATTATTTGTCTGCATTGCTGGATGGCAGCTTCAGCGACCAAACCAAGCAGCTGAGCCGGGAGCTTTTGAATTACGGTGCCTGGGCGCAAAAGTATTTTGAACACCGCCAGGATGATCTTGCTGATGCGGGCTATGGGATCGAACCCCAGTATGCGATTGCTGAAGAAATGCCCGGGGTAGAGCTCAGCGGCAGTGTATCGGGCGTCGAATTTTACGGAGCATCGGTTCGTTTTACTTCCCAAACCGCTGTGCGCTACTATTTTACCGGCAGCGCGGCAAACTGCACCTTTGCTGTCGATGGCGTGGAATATACGCCAGTCAGCAAGGATGGAATGTACTATATTGAAGTTCCCGGCATAAATCCTCAGGATATGGAAACGGCGATGCAGGTAGAGGTGACTGACGGCACGGATACTCTGTCTGTGGGCTATGTGCCTTTGCATTATTTTGTCCGCAGCTACCAAAAGTCAACCGACGAAACTTACCGTGGACTTCTGCAGGCAGCCTACAGCTATTTCAAAACAGCTGCAGCCTATACCCCGGAGGAAAATGAGGATCTGGGTCAATCCGGCGGAACGGAAGAGACCCCCGATGTTGTGGAGGACAGTGAAAATCTGATTTTGGGATTTGAATCCTATGCCCAGGTTACCGGTGCGAAAATTGCCACCGGCAATATGATCGGCAGAATGGCGATCAACACCGATCCTTCTTACATCACCCAGGGCAAGGGCTCCTTTATGGTCAGCGCCCAGGGCGATTACGGTGTGCAGGGAAAGGATCCCTATTTTACCCTGGATCTGCTGGATACGACCTGCGCAACCAATGATTTCTCCGGATACAAGAGCATTACATTTGATGTATATAATCCACAAGCTGAGACCCTGCATATCAAGGTGGGACTTGTGCTGGGCAGCGATTCCGACAATTACCTGACAACCATTAAGCAATCCCTTACCGTCAATCCCAGCGGTTGGACAACCTGCACCTACGATCTGACGGTTATGGCAGGGTGTGGCTTCTATGATCTTGCCAATGTGCGTTATATGACCTTTGCCTTTGGTGAGCATAAGGGAAGCAAGGAAGATACCCCCAATACATTGTACATTGATAATCTGATGGGCGTGCCCTATGGCGAAAATGAAGGTATTTCCCCCATCGGCTTCGGTTATGAAACCGGACTGGACTTTGAAACCTACGGTCATGAGTATCTCTTCACCGGTCAGGGCAAGACCAACGATGCACAGATAAGCACAGTGCGCTATGACTCCGCGGGTGTGGTTGGCGCGCCGTCAAACGGCGGCAGCTACGGCTTGCGGCTGAGCCATGAAAGCCACTATTTCCCAACCTTCCGTATGCATTTCGGCAAAACACTGCCGGCAGATACGGTAATTACCTTCCTGGCATACGGCAGACTCACAAGCGGAACAAGCTTGTACGATCAGAGTATTTTTGAGTACTCCTCCGGCGGCGAGGCAACAGCACAGTTTGCCAATAATCAGTGGACCGAGCTAAAGATCACGCTGACTGAGCCCACAGAATATCTGGATCTGTTCTGGAATTATGAGCGGTCAGGAATTACATCCACAACGGCATCCGGCGAGGTGTATATTGATAATATTCTGGCGGTTTTGCCCCAGCCCGCAGGTGATTTCGCTGAGTGCATCGACTTTGAACAAATCGGTCACGCCCAGCGCTTTACCGGTCAGGGCAATGCCGCTACAGATGCGGTGATCCAGCGTATTCTGCACACCAATACCGGCATTGCGATCCTTAGCGATGGCGGCAACTATGCGCTGAAATTAAGCTCAGATGTTGATAAAAAGCTGTCTTTCCGCATTAATTTTGGTCGGGAATTGGCAGCAGGTACGGTGATCAGCTTCAAAGCCTGCAGAAACATTACTGCCAGCGGCTGGGTTCGGAGTAAGAGCAGTCAGTTCCTGTTCAGTTCCGGCAGCGCTGCCACCGATTCTGTTACAGCTGACGGCTGGCAGGCACAATCCATCACATTGCCGGAGAATGCGGAATACATAGACCTGGTTTGGCAGTATACACTCAAGGGTTTTGGTGTTTCCGGTGAATCTGGCGAGCTGTTCCTGGATAATTTTACGGCTTCCGAACCTGAGCCTACAGTATCGGGTGACTTCATGGAGGGCGTAGACTTTGAAACAGCCGGCAATGCGCTGCTCTTTACCGGTATCGGTTCGGAGCAGGATGCAACGATTGAGCGCGTTGCCTATGCAAATACCGGCATTTCCAATGATAATGGCGGCGACTATGCCCTGAAGCTGACCCATGCTTCCAACCAGTGGCCTAAATTCCGGATCAACTTTGGTGAGACCCTGAAGGCAGGCACCATCCTGACCTTCGATGCCTATACCAACGATCTTTCCGGCATCAGGGAAACCGTCAGCGTTTTTGAACCCATTGCCAACTGGTCTGAGGAAACAACGCAGTATTACCACGGCAGCTGGAATAAACAGGCCCTTGTTTTGACAGCTGATTGTGAGTATGTGGATATTATGTGGAATATGGACCGCTGGAACGATCCCATTACTGCTTCCAACATTGAGGTCTATCTGGACAACTTCAAGGCTGTAGAGCCTACCGAGGTAACCAGTGACATTACAAAGGGCCTGAATTTTGAGGAGGAAACCGATACGCAGTATTTTGCGGGGCAGGGAAAATCCCAGGATGCGACCATTGAAAGAGCCTCCTATGCTGACCTGGGCGTATCTGCGCCCACAGACGGCGGCAGCTATGCATTGAAGCTGAGCCATGCAAGCAATTATTGGCCCACCTTCCGTATAAACTTCGGCAAGGAACTGGCAGCCGGTACCACAATTACCTTCTGGGCCTATGGCAAGATCACCAGCGGTACCAATCTGTACAACCAGAGCATCTTTGAATTTAGCAGTGGCAGCCCCGGCGGTTCCGGCGAAGCAACAGCAGAGTTTCAGTGCGACCAATGGGTGCAGCTGACCATAACCCTATCTTCAGCTGCAGAATATATGGATCTGTTCTGGAACTATGATCGGGCAAGCATTACCTCCTCTACAGCCTCCGGTGAGGTATACATTGATGTACTGACCGTTACAGAGCCGTAAAACGGCAAAATTTGCACAGCAGCGGATCATTCTGGCGTTGTGAAAAGAGAGATTGCAATAAAAAAGAAAAAACAAAAGAGTGATCCCTGCTGGTGCAAATGCATAAAGTAAAACCCGCTAAAGTATGCGGCAATTATTCCGGAAAGGACGGAAAACCTATGGCAAATCAACCGAAGAAAAGGATTCTCAAAGCAAAGACCAAAACAACCATATTTATTTGGTCGATGCTGGCGCTGCCACTTTTGAATCTGCTTGTTTTCTGGGTTTATGTAAATATCGATTCTATCTTAATGGCGTTCCAAAAGGTCGACTATGCAAATGGCGGTGTAGAAGTCTGGACATTGGACAACTTCAAAGAAATCTACCGTATGTTTACAGAGAAAACCCCGGGCTACGATATGGTTCTGTATGGCATCAACACCATGAAATACTGGATGATCGGCACGCTTTGGAGCATTCCCCATTCCATTTTACTGACCTATATTTTCCATAAAAAGCTCCGTGGAACGAAGTTCTTCCGCGTGATGCTGTATCTGCCGTCGATCATCTGCTCGGTGGTCCTGGCCGGTATTTTTGAGGCATTTGTATCAGGCAAGGGCGTGTTTGGCGTGATCCTTATGGATGTATTCAAAGTATCCCACGTTCCTGCCTGGTTCCAGGAAATAGAGTATGCCAATCCTATGCTGATGTTCTATGCATTTTTCTTCGGTTTTGCCGGTCACTACATTCTCTTTAGCGGTGCCATGGCAAAAATATCCAAGGAGGTGCAGGAAGCTGCCATTCTCGATGGCGTTACTATGTGGCAGGAGCTTTTCCATATTTACATTCCTCTGATGTGGCCGACGATCTCTATGACGATCGTTACCAGCTTCGCCGGAATTTTTGGCGCAACCGGCAGTATTCTGCTGTTTACCCCCAATTTTTCCGAAACCTTTACATTTGGCTACTGGATCTACGATCAGGTAAGAAGATACCAGTCCTACTATTTGCCGTCGGCATTGGGTCTGCTGTTCACTGTGGTCGCATACCCGCTTTGCCTGCTTGTCAGAAAGCTGGTTACCAGCATCTGGTCAGATGTGGAATAAGAGGGGAGGGTATTGATATGAAGAAAAAAAGAGATATCCTGGAACGCAGAAGAACCATTCCGGAACGGCTGTTTTTTATGGTTGCGTTTGTTGTGCTGGCAATATGGTCTGCCATCGTGCTGATTATGTTCCTGTGGGCGCTGATGAATGTGTTTAAGTCCAATATTGACTATTTGCGGGAGCCGCTGCAGCTTCCTGATCTTGGCAATCTGCAGTGGAAGAACTTTAAGCTGGCCATCGATAAGTTGGAGCACAACGGCGTTGGCTTCTGGGGTATGCTGTTTAACAGCATCTGGTTGGTAGCCGGCTCGGCATTTTTGCTGTCCTTCTCCGTGTGTGTCACCGGCTACATCTTTGCCCAGTACGATTTTAAGGGCAAGGAGCTGCTGTTTAAGATCGTAATGTTTATTATGATCATTCCGATTTACGGCTCGCTGCCTGCAACCTATAAGCTGATCTACGACTTGGGTCTGAATGATTCTCCGTTGTATCTGATCACCCAGATCGGCGGCTTCAGCTCCAATATGATGATCACCTACGGCTTTTTCAAAGGCGTACCCCGTGCCTACCGTGAGGCGGTTTACATCGATGGCGGCAGTGATCTTCGGGCATTTACAACCATCGGTATTCCTATGGGCAAGAACATCCTCATCGCCTATTTCCTGCTGAATTTCATTACGCTGTGGAATAACTACGAAACACCGCTGCTGTATTTTGATAATATGCCCACACTTTCCTTGGGCCTGTATTATTTCCAGCAGGAGATCCAATATGCGGCCAACTACCCGGCATATTTTGCAGGTGCGTTGATCGCAATGCTTCCCATTCTGCTGATCTTCATTTTCTTTGCCGATAAGCTGATGGGACAGATGTACTCCGGCGGTTTGAAAGGATAAAACGAACGGGCACCTCTGCATTGTTTCAGAGGTGCCCCAAAAAATAAAAAGGGGGCTTTCCTATGCACAGACAGAACGCGTTTCTGTGCATCAGTCGCCTTTTTCTGCCGGTTAGACTGTCCGGAGCTGGCTTTGATGCGCTGGACGGTCGGAGGATCTGAATATTGACGAAAATGAAAAAGTATTCTATTATATTAAATGTACGGTAGATGGAAAGTTTTGTAAAAACAATATACCGATATTGATGATCAGGCATATACCGCCGCGCTGAAAAAGCACGGTATAGATGTATCTGAGTAAAAAGGAGATTAACTATGAAGAGAATCAGCTTGAACGGTATTTGGCAAATGCGTGGCGCCGGTATGGAATGTGAAGGCACTGTCCCCGGCAGTGTTTACTCGTTTTTACTCAGCAATCAGCTGATGGAAGATCCGTTTTATGGAATGAACGAACTGGATGCCCTGAAGCTGATGGACAACACCTTTACATTTACCAAAAATTTTGATTTTGCGCCCACCGGTGATCCGGTGCTGCTGCACTGTGACGGCTTGGACACCCTGTGTGATATCTATATCAACGGTGAGCATCTTGCTTACACCGACAATATGCACAGAACCTATGAATTTGATGTGACAGCGCTTTTGGTCAGCGGCAATAACGAGATCCGCCTTGTGTTCCATCCGCCCATTCCCTATATTACGGAAAAGCAAAAGCAGGAAACTGTATATGAGCCCTGGCACTGCACACAAGGCGCAGGTCATATCCGGAAAGCCCACTGTATGATGGGTTGGGACTGGGGTCCCCGCTTGCCTGATGCCGGTATTTGGAAGAATATTGAGCTGCTGGTGCTGGATACTGCCAGAATTACAGATTTTCATATTGTCCAACGGCACGAAGGCGGCAAGGCGTATATCACGCCCTTTGTCACCACCGACAAGCCGGCAGAAGTACATATTACAGTAACGAGTCCTGACGGTCAGGTTTATGCAATTCCTGCAAATCAGGAAAGCGAAATTGAAAACCCCAAGCTTTGGTGGCCCAACGGTTTGGGCGATCAGCCTTTGTACACCGTAACAGCAGAGTGTTGCGGCGATAGGGAAGAAAAGCGCATCGGTCTGCGGACCTTGAAGCTGATCCGGGAAAAAGACAAGTACGGTGAAAGCTTCTGCCATGAAATAAACGGTGTGCGCTTCTTTGCCATGGGCGCAGACTATATTCCCGAGGATAATATCCTCAGCCGTGTGACTCCTGAAAACACCTATAAGCTGATCCGTCAGTGCCGGGATGCCAACTTCAATGCCATCCGGGTATGGGGCGGCGGCGTATATCCCAGAGATTCCTTCTTTGATGCCTGCGACGAAATGGGTATTGTGGTATTCCAGGATATGATGGTTGCCTGCGTCACCCTCAGCACCACTGAAGAAATGAAGGCCAATTTTAAGGCAGAACTCTATGATAATCTGAGAAGGATCCGTCACCACGCTTCTGTCGCTCTTATCAGCGGCAATAACGAGGTGGAGGAGATGTATCTTAACTGGCTGGACAAGCAACCCCATCTGGTGGAAAGCTATCTGTCCATTTATGAGGATATGGTGCCGGAGATCGTCAAGGAGCTTTGTCCCTACATTCCCTATGTGCCTTCTTCCCCCAGCTCCTGCGGTCACTTTATCGATCCCCGGAATGAGAATTACGGCGACGCCCACTACTGGGAGGTATGGCACGGCGAAAAGCCCTTTACGGACTACAGAAAGAAGTATTTCCGCTATTTAAGTGAGTTTGGCTTCCAGTCCTTCCCCAGCGAAAAGACCATCAATGCAGTAGTTGCGCCGGAGGATCGGAACATCTTCAGCCGTGTGATGGAAATGCACCAGAGAAACGGTGTTGCTAACGGCAAGATCCTGAACTATCTTTCTCAAACCTACAAGTACCCCGGCGAGTTTGGCACTCTTTTGTATGCTTCTCAGCTTTTACAGGCAGAGGCAATGCGCTACGGCGTGGAGCACCTGAGAAGACACCGGGGCAGATGTATGGGTACGCTGTATTGGCAGTTAAATGACATTTGGCCCACCGCTTCCTGGTCCAGCATCGACTATTACGGAAGATTGAAGGCTCTGCACTATGTGGCAAAGCGGTTCTATAATCCTGTACTGATCAGCTGCAAGGAAACAGGGGAGTGGACCACCCGGTATTTTCCCACCCTGGATCCCCGGATGGAATATGAAACCAAAGCCCAGCTTTGCGTGACCAACGATACCTGCAAGGATATTTCCGGTACAGTGGTATGGGCGCTGAGAGACCGGACGGGCAAGATCCTGAAGGAAGGCGAAAAGCAGCTGGAGGTTCCGGCACTGTCTGCGGTATGGCTGGAGGAAATGGATTTTTGCAAGACCGATGTGGACAACCATTACTTAAGCTTTGCATTTGTGATGGACGGACAGGCGGTATCTGCAGGCACAGCGCTGTTTACAGTGCCCAAGTACTTTAACTTTGCCGATCCTAAGCTGCGTTATGAGCTTAAGGGCGACGAGATCACGGTTTACGCCGATGCATACGCCCAGTATGTGGAGATCGATTCCCCGGATTCCGACTTTGTCCTCAGCGACAACTACTTTGATATAAATGCCGGTTCAAAGACCGTGAAGATCTTAGAGGGAACGCCCAGGAATATCCGCCTGCGCAGCGTGTACGACATAAGGTAAATTATTGTTTAGCGCACCATCGAAAGCGGTATGCAAGAAAGGCTCCCCTTTGAGGGGAGCTGTCGAGCGAAGCGAGACTGAGGGGTGGTAAATCTGCACGATCAGTAAAACACCCCTCAGTCAGCGGCTCGTACCTCGCCGCTGCCATCTCCCCTTTGAGGGGAGCCTTTGCTGTGCTGAATTCTGATTTAGCGAATTTACTGCATTGGAATATGCTGTGTTTTGCGGCATTAGAAAAAAAGGTGATTTCTTATGAATAGAATTGTGAACATCGTAAACTTCGTCCGGGGTATTGAGCCCCGGTGGGAGATGGATCTGTATACCCCGGTGGCAGAGCAGATCAAGTGCAATAAAAAGTATGGTATTGCCAGTACCTTTTTGCTTCAGTATGATGCCATGGTGCGTCAGGATCTTACGACTCTGTTTCAAAAAGAAAAAGATGACAGTATGGAGCTGGGCGTATGGCTGGAGAACTGCCGGGAGCTGATCGAATCCGTAGGCTTGCAATGGCGGGGCAGAGAGGGCTATGACTGGGACTGGTATGTAAATGTAGGCTTTCTGCCGGGCTATACGCCGGTTCAGCGAGAGCAGATCATTGATCAGGTATTTGCTTTGTTCAAGGATCGTTTCGGTTATTATCCCCATGTTGTTGGCTCCTGGCTGATGGATGCTTATTCTATGGACTATATGTGCCGGAAATATGATATTAAGGCCTTCTGCATCTGTCGGGAGCAGTATGCCGTGGATGCCTATACCTTGTGGGGCGGCTATTATAACGGTGGCTATTATGCGTCCAAAAATAATATGCTGTGTCCTGCGCAGTCTCCGGAAAATCAGATTCCGGCGCCGGTATTCCGGATGCTGATGCCGGATCCCATCTATAGCTACGAGGAAAAAGAATATAACGGCAATACGGTCTGGACTTTAGAGCCGGCGTGGAAGGCCGGACAGGATCCGGTTTTGGTGGACTGGTACTTCGATACCTATTATAATACACCCTGCCTGACCCACGCCCACGCAACCACCGGACAGGAGAATTCCTTCGGTATGGGCTTGCTGGAGGGCTACCGGATGCAAATCGAGAAGCTGGTACAGCTGCAGGAGCAAGGGGTCTTGTCCATACAGAAGCTGGGCGATACCGGTGTGTGGTATCAGCAGCAGTTTGAAGGCTCTGCAGCAACTGCTCAGGTGGCACTGAAGGATTGGCGAAACGAAGGCCGTAAGAGCATTTGGTATAACTGCAAAAACTACCGGGCCAACCTGTATTTGGAGAATGGCAGGCTGTTCTTCCGGGATCTGACCAAATTTGATGACCGCTACAAAGAACGCTATTTGGAGCAGCCCTGTGAAGGTTGGCTGGCCACTTATGACAATCTGCCGGTGGTGGATCACAGACTGTGGAGCAACGAAGATGCGGTCTGCGGAATATTCCTGCAAAAGGAAGTGTCAGATATCCACTGCACCGAGCAGACGGAAGGCGTACTTTGTGTCCGCGTGCAGTTTGCTGACTGCACCCAGGGACAGATCCTTTTCAGTGAAGAAGGCGTAACCTTTGAAAATTGCGGTGATCTAAAGTATCTGCCGGGAAAGCCGACAGAGGATACCGTAACCAGCTTGATTGACGGTAATCTGCACTTTACCCACAATGGATTTGCCTATCAGGTGGATGTTGAGGGTAAAATCCGGATACAAGTTGGCGCGCTCCTGCTGCAGACAGTAAACGAAGCTGTCAGGCTGCAAATGGATATTCGTGTAAATTAGAGGTGCCCAATAATTCAGCAAATATATACAAGGTAACAGAGGATGTAAAAAAGTCTTTAAAAGCAGCGGGCTGCGCCGAAAGGTGCAGCCCGCTGCCTTGCCTATAGCGATAACATTGGCGGCACCGTCAACGGACAGGCACGTCAGATGCCCAAAACGCATATAATAGGACGATGCCGTCGAGAAACGGAGAGGACAGTATAACTGTCATCTGCCTGGCAATGTATCAGATTATGTCGGAAGTACATATGATGTATTACAACCTTAATATGAGGAGGGGTTATATTGAACAGATACAATGGATTTGATGATAGAGATTGTGATGCCCGCTTTGATGATCATTTGTGCAAACGCCACCAACCTGAGGAGCATTGCTGCACGGACCGGGATCACAGTTTCTGCTGCACCAATTGTCCGCCGGGACCGGCTGGCCCGCAAGGCCCAGTCGGTCCCCGAGGCCCGGTGGGTCCGCAGGGCATTCCCGGAGCAAGAGGTCCGGTGGGTCCCCAAGGTCCTGAGGGAATAGCCGGTCCTGTTGGTCCTCAGGGACCTGTAGGTGAAACGGGTCCTGTCGGTCCCCAAGGTCCTGCCGGCGCAGCCGGTCCTGCCGGTCCACAAGGACCTGCCGGTGTAGCCGGCCCCGTAGGACCCCAGGGGCCTACAGGTGAAGCGGGACCCGTCGGCCCTCAGGGACCTGCCGGTATAGCAGGTCCAGCAGGCCCGCAAGGTCCTGCTGGTGTTGCAGGTCCGGTGGGTCCACAAGGTCCTGCCGGTGAAGCAGGTCCTATAGGTCCTCAGGGGCCTGCCGGTGAAACCGGAGCTGCCGGTCCACAGGGACCTGCCGGTGTAGCCGGACCTGCCGGTCCACAGGGTCCTATCGGTGAAACCGGAGCTGCCGGTCCACAGGGACCTGCCGGTGTAGCCGGACCTGCCGGTCC
>CAZLLC010000021.1:16261-21062 GCA_964560245.1 uncultured Oscillospiraceae bacterium
AAACCGGAGCTGCCGGTCCACAGGGACCTGCCGGTGTAGCCGGACCTGCCGGTCCTCAGGGTCCTGTCGGTGAAACCGGACCTGCCGGTCCCCAAGGTCCCGCTGGCCCCCAGGGACCTACCGGCGCAGCCGGCCCTGCCGGTGCGCAAGGTCCTGCCGGTGAAACCGGACCTGCCGGTCCCCAGGGTCCTGCCGGTGGTGTTCTGAATTATGCAGATTTCTATGCGTTAATGCCGCCTGACAATGCTGCCACCGTTGCACCCGGTACAGATGTCAGCTTCCCTCAGGATGGACCCAACAGCGGATCTGGCATTGCCCGATCCGGGCCCAGCTCCTTCAATCTGGCAGAGATCGGCACCTATCAGGTGCTGTTCCAGGTGAGTGTGACTGAAGCGGGTCAGTTGGTCCTGACTTTGAATGACGAAGAACTGGAATATACAGTAGTTGGACGCGCAACAGGAACATCACAAATCGTCGGAATGGCAATTGTGGAAACAACCGTTATAAACTCCGTTTTGACGGTGCAAAATCCTGAAGATAATGCCGCGGCACTGACGATCACGCCGCTGGCCGGTGGTACGCAACCGGTTTCCGCGCACCTGGTAATCACACAGATCCAGTAACACACTAATATTTACAGCACCATCCCGTCCGGGGTGGTGCTGATTTTTGCTATTAACGGTCCAAAAGGGTTTTCAGCACAGAAGAAAGCTGGGCGTTTGCTATATCGAAGCTGGATACCGCATCCATAATGCTGCGATGCAGACGGGGACGGTCGCTGTTCTTCATTTGCTCTGCAAGGGCTGCCAGCTCCTGGGCATGGGCATCGTTGTGGCTGACCATAAATTTCAGCAGCGCCACAGTTTCATCATCAGGGGTATGCTCCGGGGGTTGCACAGGTGCAGCTTCCTCCCGGCGGACACCGGAAACCTGGTACATCCGGTCTGTGGAGATCACTACATCCACATCAAAATAAGGCTCAAACAGGGCAGCAAGGTCTTTTTCGTGCAGTAGATCAATGGAAACCGTGCTTGCGCGCTGGTGATGCTGGATCAAAGCCTGCCGGCTCATACCATGGGCAACAGACAGTCTGCCGCCGGGTTTGGTATGCTGTGCCAGTACTCCGATCAGCTTTGCGGGGTCGGGGAAGTGGGGGAAGGCGTTGTAGACCATTATGGCATCGAATTGCTTTTCAAAATCCACAGCCAAAACATCACCGCAGATCACCTGTACCTCTGGAAATTTGGAAGCGGCGAGCTTTGCCATTTCCGGAGAGATGTCGATACCGGTGACGGAAGCCACGCCCCGGCTCAGGTAATCGGGAAACAGCACGCCGGTGCCGCAGGCTACATCCAAAACGTCCAGCCCCTCCCGGATGCCGCCCAGGGTCAAAATGGTGGACAAAATGTCCTCGTTGCGGATCATATCCTCATCCCACCAGGGGGCGCACCGGTCAAAAAACGCGATTACTTCATCTTTCTTTATCATAAAAAAATCCCTTACTGAAAAAATGTTTCGGTGTCGATCTTCTGATAACCGCCGAAGCTGGAGGGATAAGCAAAGATCCGGTCAGCCAGCTCCGCGCCTAAGAACATTTTGGTGATCTCATTGGTCTTGGCGGTCATATCAATGTCCTCAAACAGCTCCGGATAGACGGTTTTTGCGATGAACCAGGTGTTGATGAGTGTCATTTCGTAGTTGGTGTAGTAGGCGTTGTATGCCATCTGCAGATAAACTTCGCCTTCCTTCCATGCCTTGCAGGTGTCAAACATTGCAGAGTCCTCTGCGTAAAGGGGCTTGATATTCTTTACGGCGGCGGCATCCACAATGATCATATCCATCTGATCGCCCAGCGCCACAAATTTTTCTTCTTCAATGGCGCCCACACCTTCCATAGACAGTCCGGAAACCGCGTTCTTCACATTGGCAATTTTGAAAGAAATGTAGTTTTCGGCAGTCATCAGGTGGTTGGTGGTGCCCCAGTTGCCCAAGCCGCAGATGTAGACGGAGGGCTTGTCTTCTTCGGCAATGTCTGCTGTTCTGGCGGTGATCTCAGCAGCTTCCGCTTCCACGAAAGCGATCAGCGCTTCAGCCTGACTTTCTCTGCCAAAGACCGTGCCCAGCAAGCGCATAGAGCCTGCAAAGGCTTCGTCAAATACGCCGTCAGAGCCGGAGGACAGGGTGATCACCGGCATGCCCAGCTGCTGCTGCAGTGCCTCGGCTTTTTCTACATCCTCATATTCAGAGATCACAATGTCCGGATCACAGGACAGGATCTTTTCCGCCTCTGCGGTCTGCGCCATAGGACCGCCTACGCCGCAGGAGGGCAGGGCAGAGAACACATCCCCGTAGGCGATCAGATAGGGGCGGGCAACGGAGTCAAACATCTGAGGGCGTTCGCTCAAAGTGGTGTTGTCGATATCCTCTACGCCGCACAGAAGGGCGGTGTCGCCTACATAGCAGTACATTCTCAGCGCGCCGGCGCCTACACAAACTACTTTTTTGTAGCTGCCGGGTGTTACGACGACCTCCCGACCGATCATATCAGTTACGGTGATCTCGGCACTTTCAGAGTGTTCGGTAGTCTGGAGACTTTCTGTGGTTTCGTTTTCGCCCGGTGCCTCACAGGCGCACAGGGCAAAGAGCATTATCAGGGAAAGCAACAGCGTCAATAATCTTTTAGTGTTCGTGAACGTGTCCATGGATATGACCTCCTATAATTACTTTTTGATGATCAATTTCAACGATCTTCACATCAATATCGAAAATGTCCTTAATCACTTCTACGGTAATGATCTCTTCGCCACCGGCGTATTTTACCTTGCCGTCCTTCAGGAAGAAGAATTTATCCCCGAAATGCAGCGCCTGATTCAGGTCGTGCAGAGAGCTGAGAATGCTGATATTCTTTTCCCGTGCCAGCCGCTGGGCTTCGTGAATGATCAGCTGTTCGTTGGATATGTCCAGATTGCCGGTGGGCTCGTCAAAAACCATCAGCTTGGGCTCTTGCGCCATAGCCCTTGCAATGGCCACCTTCTGCCGTTCACCGCCGGAAAGCTCCTCCACATTTCTTTGAGCAAAGTCCTCCAGTCCCATATCCCGCAGGATCTGCTCCACAGCGGTATAATCTGCCGGGCTGGCCTTCAGTCCAAAATAGCTGACCCGCCCCATTAAAACGGAATCAAAAACCGTCAGTGCGCCAAATTGAATATCCTGCGGCACATAGGCAATACGCCGCGCCCGCTCCCGGCGGTTCATTTTGAGCAGATCCTCTCCCTCAAAACGGATACTGCCGCTGTGGGGCTTGTGGATGCCTAAAATATTTTTAAATAAAGTGGTTTTGCCGGAGCCGTTTTTACCTAAAACAATGCCGATCTCCCCCTGCGCCAGTTCTAAAGAAGCACCGTGGAGCACCGGCAGCTCCCGTCTTGTATAGTGAAATGTCAGATCCTTGCAGCTTAGCATTGGCGGTTCTCCTTTCTGGAAAAGATGATAGCCAGGAAGAAGGGCGCGCCAAGCAGTGAGGTGATAGCACCCACCGGCAGTGCGGAACCGCTACCGATGCTTCTGGACAGAGTATCTGCCAGGATCAGCAGCAGCGCGCCGCTGAGGGCGGAAACAGGAATGGAGACCCGGTGATCCTGCCCCAGAAGCTTTTTGACGGTATGGGGGCATATAATACCCACAAAGCCGATCACACCCAAAAACGATACGCACACCGCCGTGATCAGCGATGCCAGCAGCATCGAAACAAAACGCAGCGCGTCTACCCGAATGCCCATTGTCCGGGCGGCGGCCTCACCGCTTAAAAGGGCATTGTATTTCCAGGACATCAGCCAAAAGCAGATCAGACCGATCAGAACCACCGCAGCCATAATGGCATCGGTGCGGTAGGTGGCTCTGCCTAAATCACCGAAGCTCCATACCACAGCGGCGGAAAGCCCCACATCGGTGGCGTAGTACTGCAAAATGGTGGTAGCTGCCGTCCATACGGCGCTGATGGCCATACCGGAGAGCACCACCACATTGGGTGAAAAAGACCGGAGGGTGCAAAGCCCTAAGATTAGTAAAATAGAAAGGGTGGCAAATATAAAGGCCATTACAGAGGTTGCATAGGGATTGGCGCCTACCGTATAGTTGCTCAGGTTATTGCCGGTGGACAGGAATCCGCCTGCAAAGGCGATAATGGAAAGATTTGCGCCAAACACGGCGGCGTTGGATACGCCCAAAACAGAAGGGGAGGCCATAGGGTTGTTCAGGCAGGTTTGCATGATCAGACCGGCAATGGACAGACCGGCGCCGGCGATCATTGCTGCCAGTACCCGGGGAATGCGGATATTCCAGATGATCCGGTTATGGGCAGCGGTTCCGTTTTTGGTCAGTGCTGCCAGACATTCCTCCAGTGACATATTGGACGAGCCTACAAACAGGCAGCCAACAGCAAGCACGATCACAGCAAGCAGCAAAATTACGGTTACCGCTGTGTTTTTTCGGTTGATTTTTTGAAGTTCTGCTCTCATATGAAATCCTTTTTCTTTTGATTTTCCTGTATCATAGCATTACAAACCGCAAAATTGAAGCCCCCCCGGGGGATGGAATTTTCAAGTGAATAGTGAAAAATGAAGAATGAAGAATGAAGAATGAAGAGTGAAAAGTGAAGTGAAAGGTGAATTACTGAACTAAATTAGAATTTACAGCACTAAATGTAGGGACCGGCCTCCCGGACGGTCCTTAACAAAATTGGTCCTCGATAGGGCGGTGTTCGTAAAACAGTTAATCCTCCGTATGGTTAAGATCATACGGA
>CAZLLC010000022.1:0-241 GCA_964560245.1 uncultured Oscillospiraceae bacterium
ATAACATCAAGCTGATCCGTGACGGCGTGACCACCAGCATTGGTATCGTTGACCGTCCGATGTTCGTCAGAATCAACGAGACTGACCATTATCTGAAGCTGGAAAGCTGGACCATCGGTTCTTATGCACCCATTACCACGGATGATGTAATCATCATCGAAGGCAACTTTGTGTATGACAATGTAACACTGAAAATTACCAAGTCCTATGTCTACTATGACGGCACTGCCTGGGTCTGCTC
>CAZLLC010000022.1:341-20259 GCA_964560245.1 uncultured Oscillospiraceae bacterium
CGCAGAAGCACCCGCACAGAAGAACATTGTGGATGTAGTAGATCTGGGCAGCCACAGCAATGGCTGGATCGCTCCGATCGGTGATAATGCTGGTGGCTTCTACTTCACCGCTGCTGCAAATGATGCTCCCTTCAATACAGATTGGAGTCTGCGCTATAAGCCGGTCACAGCGGATGCAATCAAGGTGATCAATGCAGACGGCACAACAACCAATGTGGGTAACACCGGCGCAGAGACCATCGTCAAGTACAATGAAACCGAGTACTATGTGGAAGGCTGGACTATTGGCTCTGCCAATATGACTGCCGGCACGAATCTGGTAATCGGAGGCCTGTTCTACAATGCCGCAAACGATGTTTATCTGTATGTAGAGCCTACCTATGTGCTGTTCAATGATGATGGTACTGTTAGCATCAATAATTAAGAACAGGCGCAGCAATACCTTGCTGCTAACGGCATCGTTATCAGCTAATGATCTCCGGTTCTATATCCATAATCGGGTGGAGCCAAAATAGCATAATTCTCAGATCGTGCCGGAGCAAGTGCTCCGGCACGATTTCTTTATGCAAAATGGTACCAGGGTGCCAGTTTGTACAGCATATAAATTTACATGTAGGAATGAAGGTGCTATAATGTGGATGATGCACAATGCATTTACGGTGATAATCAGACATAAGCTCTGTGAATCATATATTTACGAAAGGAAGCGATGAAAAATGCAAAAACCCACCAAGCGTTTTCTGAGCATGCTGGTAGCACTGGCACTTCTTGTGGCAATGATACCGGCATCCGTATTCGCGGAAGGCGAAACGGACATTTTCAGCGGTTGGAGTTTGACACTGGGCGACAATATCGGTGTAAACTTCTATCTGGCTGAAGAAGCTGCAAACTACACTGTCAATACGACAGTTGCAGGAAATGCAGCTGAATACACTGCAGCAACAACAGACGGCTACTATGTTGTAACTGTCAATGTTGCAGCGGCGCAGATGACCGATACGATCACCTTGAATGTGAATAACGGTGATGAATCTGTCCACAGTGGCACCTACACCGTCCGTCAGTATGCCGAAACTATTTTGGGCGGCGCGTATGATGATTATGTAAAGGATATGGTCAAGGAAATGCTGAACTACGGCACAGCAGCCCAGACCTACTTTGGCCACAACACCGACAGCCTTGCTGACGCCGGTTACGATGTGGCAGCCACTGCTTTACCCGAAACTGTTACCGAGCTGGTGGCAGAGGGCGCCATCAACGGTGTTGCCTTCTATGGCGCATCCCTGGTGTTCAATTCCAAGGTTGCTGTCCGTTTCTACTTTACCGGTGATGTCAGCAGCTGCACCTTCTCCGAAGGTACGCCTGTTCAAAAGAACGGTATGTACTATGTGGAAGTTGCCGGCATCAATCCTCAGGATCTGGATCAGCAGATCGAACTGACTGTCACAGCCGGTGAAGATGCCATCACGGTGAAGTACAGCCCCCTGAACTACATTGTCAGAAAGTACAACAATGCCAATAGCTCCGATGAGCTGAAGGCATTGGTACAGGCTCTGTATGGCTACCATGTAGAAGCCCAGTACTACAGCAGTGTGATCCCTGTTGGCGCTTTGAGCGCACACGGCGTAAACACCTGGAGCACTGATGGCATCTATGCTTCTACGGCTGCACACAATGCACACTACAACAGCGACTGGTCTGTAGAGTACAAGCCTGTTTCTGCTGATGTGATCAAGCTGGTTCGCGGCGGTGAGACCACCAGCGTGGGTCAGCCTGCATCCGGCACACTGGTTGTTTATAGCGATACTGAAATGTATCTGAAGACAGCGGCCTGGACTATTCAGGGCGATGTGTTGCCTTTGGTTGATCAGGACTACCTGATCGTGGAAGGCCGCTTCACTCACGAAGCCAGCGGCAATACGATCTATGTGGATAAGACCTATATCTATAACAATGGCGGAACACTGGAATTCTCCACCGAGACGCCCACACTGCCCACTACCATCGATGCAGGTGTGATGACTCAGCACAGTGTAAACGGCTGGGCTTCCAACGGCGTTTACGGCGTGATGGCAGAAAATGCTGCACCTTATGATGGCTGGAGTGTGGAATATACCCCTGTTGCAGCTGAAAACCTGAAGCTGATCCGTGGCGGCGAAACCTATGATATCGGTATCCCCGGTCGCGGCACACTGGTGAAGTACAGCGCAACCGAGTATTTCCTGAAGATGGAGTGGAATGTCGGTGACTACGCACCCATGCAGGATGGCGACATTCTGATCGTGGAGGGCGGCTATGTCAACGAAGCCTCCAAGGTTACTCTGAACATTTCCAAGACCTATATCTATGCAAATGGCTCTGATGTGGAATTCTCCACCGAGATGCCCACTCTGCCTACCATTATTGATGCCGGTGTGATGAACAGTCACAGCAATGGCTGGAATGCAGATGCTCTGTACTTCTCTATGGCGGAAAATGAAGCTCCCATCGGTGATGGTATCCGCTACATTCCCGAAGCAGAATCCAACATTCAGCTGATCCGTGACGGCGTAACCTACAATGTGGGTCACACTGCCAGAGAGACCATTGTAAAGTCCAGTGACACAGCATACTATATTGCTCTGTGGGTGCTGGGTGATTACAAGCCTCTGGTAGAAAATGATATTCTGGTCGTAGAGGGCAGCTTTACCAATGCTGCCAATAAGACGACGCTGAATATTTCCAAGAGCTATATTTTGATCAATGCTGACGGCACAGCAGAATTCTCCACAGAGATGCCCACTCTGTCTACCATTATTGATGCCGGTATGATGAGCGAGCACGAAGACGGCACAGTTGAAGAAATTTACTTCACACTCAGTGATAATGAAGTTCCTGTCGATGAGGAGCTGAGCTATCCCTATGCCGGCAGTGTCAGCCTGGTTTGTGATGGCAGCACAACTGCTGTAAGTGCGAATATTTACAAGCTGGATGAAGGCTGTTATTATCTGGAACTGGACGGTGTAGAATTGGCTGACAACGACTACCTGATCGTGGAAGGCGCATTTGCCAATGCTGACAACGGCTATACCATGAATATCACCAAGACCTATGTGCTGGTCGACGGTGAAAACTTGGTCTACTCTGAGACCGAGCCTGTTCTGGAAACGGAGTATGCTCTGACCGGTCTGACCAACCACTCCAACGGCTGGACTGCTGACGGCATCTACATTTCTCATAATGCACACGAGGCAACCTATAACAGCGACTGGTCCATAGAGTACAAGCCTGTATCTTCTGATGTGATCAAGCTGGTTCGTGACGGTGTGACCACCAGCATCGGTCAGCCCGCTTCCGGCACCTTGGTCGTTTGCAGTGCAACGAATATGTTCCTGAAGACCAAATCCTGGACCATCCAGGGCAGTGTGCTGCCCTTCGTTGACGGCGATCAGATCATCATTGAAGGTAAGTTTAAGCATGAAGCCAGCGGCAATGTTCTGGTTGTGGAAAAGACCGTGATCTGTGTTGACGGTGATAGCCTGATCTTCAACCCCATCTTTGCCGGTTCTTTGAGCGAACACAGCAAGGGCATTGACGGCACAGATGGCATTTATGCCACTATGGCTGCAAACAGCGCACCTTACAACGGTTGGAGCATTGAGTACACACCTGTGACTGCCGATGCGTACTATGTGATCCGTGATGGCGAGCAGATCAACATCGGTATCCCCGGTCGTGGTACACTGGTCAAGTACAGCGCTACAGAGTACTACCTGAAGCTGACGCAGTGGTGTACCGACAACTTTGCTTTCACCACCGATGATATTTTCGTGATCGACGGCTTCTGGAAGAATGATGCCCAGGGCGTGATCATGAAGATGGAAAAGACCTATCTGTACTATGACGGTTCTGCTTGGGTATTCTCCACCACTCTGCCCACTGTGGTCAATGCTGGCGTGATGAAGACCCACGGCAATGGTATGTCCGGTAACGGCATTTACTTCACCATGGATTCCAATGCTGCCCCCTACAACGGCGACTGGAGCATGGAGTACACCCAGACCAGTGTGGACGGCATTAAGCTGATCCGTGACGGCGAGACCGTTTCCATGGGTATCGTTGACAGACCTCTGATCGTTAAGTATAGTGATACAGATTATTATCTGAAGCTGGAAGCCTGGACCATCGGCAGCTACGGCCTGAATAGCTCCGATCCGATCACTACCGATGATGTGATCGTCGTCGAAGGCAACTTCGAGTATGCAGCTGACAATGTGACCTTGAACATCGAAAAGAGCTACATCTACTATGACGGCACTGCCTGGGTCTGCTCCGCAGAAGCACCCGCACAGAAGAACATTGTGGATGTAGTAGATCTGGGCAGCCACGGCAATGGCTGGACAGCTAACGGCTTCTACTTCACCGCTGCAGCAAACGATGCGCCCTATGATGGCTGGAGCTTGCGCTATAAGCCTGTTTCTGCCGATGTAATTAAGTGCATCAGCGGCGATACCACCACCAATGTGGGCAACACCGGCGGTGAGACCATCGTCAAGTATTCTGATACAGAATACTACATCGAGGGTTGGACTGTTGGTTCGGCAAATATGGTGGCAGGCAATACATTTGTTATTGAAGGCCAGTTCTACAACGCAGCCAACGATGTCTACATCGATGTGGAAAAGACCTACATTACCTTGAATGCAGACGGTACGATTTCCGTTATTGCTGACAGCGACAAGTATATCAACGCCGGCGCTATGAGCGCATACACCTCCAACTGGTTCGGCGACGGTATCTACTTTGCTCTGAGCAGCAATATTGCACCTGCTGATGAAGATTGGAATGTGCGTTATGTGCCCAATGCAGCTTCCAACATTAAGCTGATCCGTAACGGTGAGACGGTTTCTATTGCAAACACTGGAGCAGAAAGCATCGTGAAGATCGCTGACGGTCAGTACTGGCTGAGCCTGGAATCCTGGTGGTGGAGCACCTACGCACCCATCCAGGACGGCGATGTGCTGGTCATTGAAGGCACATTTACCAATGCCTCCAATGGCTTCACCCTGAACATCGACAAGACCTACGTTACCTTCGTTTCCAAGGATAATGATGATGTGGTGTTCTCTGCTGCAGCAAGCACCGAGTTTGGCGACGTTTTGCTGCCCAACTCCGCTGATACCCTGACTATCGGTATGTGGAACGGCTCTTACCATGTATTTGAGGATAAGCAGCTGCAAGAACTGCAGGCTGCCGGTATCACCAAGATCATGGGCATCAACACCCTGTATATCGGCAATGACACGGATGGAGATGGAAGCATTTCTGACGCGGAAGTTACAAGCTGGCTGGATCGCGTATACAGCTATGGCATTTCCGTCATCATTGATCTGCGTGACTGGGACGGCTCCACCGTACCCGGCTATGCAAATCACCCCGGTCTGATCGGCTTCCTGATGCACGACGAGCCTTGCGCTACCGAATTTGATACCCTGGCTGCTCTGAAGACCAAGTTCGATGCGGTTATGCCCGAGGATCTGATCTTCTATGTAAACCTGTACCCGTCCAGCGCAGCCGGAACTTCCCTGGTTGGCGCTCTCAACTGGATGCTTGGCAAGAGAGACTACGATGAGAACTATGTTCAGGAATTCCTGGATGCATTGGACATCGAGGTTCTGTCCTGGGATAACTACTCCTTGCTCAGTGGCAGCGGTATCCGTACCGATTACTTCTATAACTTCGAGGTAATGGCAGCAAAGAATAAGACCCTGTGGTACACCATGCTGTCCGCCGGTCACAGCACCACCTCCACTTCCTACAGCACACCCACCGCTGAAGAGCTGCGTTGGCAGATGGCAGTGGCTATGACCTACGGCGTCCAGAATATCGACCACTACACCTATGTATCTCACGAAAGTGACTACAGCTGTATGGTGGAGTATGATACCTGGGAGCCCACAGATCTGTACTACGACATTAAGGATGTGGATAACGAGTACTTAGCTTGGGACAACATCTATATGGCATACGACTGGGTCGGCGTTGCCGGTGTGAAGGCAGGCACTTCCAGCACCATGCTGGATAAGCTGAGCAACAACATTGACCTGACTGCGAACGGTCTGGCAAGTGTTTCCGCAAGCGAAGACCTGCTGGTTGGTGTGTTTGATCATAACGGCAACAAGGCCTATATGGTCACCAACGCCGGTTCTGCCGGTACTACCGCTGTGGGCGACGGTGTGGACTTCTCCATGAACGACGCTACCGTGACCATGACCCTTGCTGATGGCGATTACAAGTGTGTTGCCATCATTGACAACGGTGAGATCTCCTATGTGGCTGTGAATGCAGACAACACCGTAACTCTGAATGTGGAAGCTTACGAAGGCGTCTTCGTCATTCCCGTTCTGAACTGATCTAAAAAAGCTGTGGGCATTTGCCCAAAACCCCGGCATAAGCAAATCTGGGAGCCGCCGCGGCTGCGGCGGCTCTCTTACGATCATAGATTGCGTGTCATCCTGAGGAGCGCAGCGACGAAGGATCTTCGCAGTGAAGTACTGTTTAGCAGTATCGATAATGCGTAGATTCTTCGCTGGCGCTCAGAACGACACCGTTTTTCGGAACATCTTTGCTTAACGATATTGTTCCTTTGGGGGGAGCTGTCACCGCAGGTGACTGAGGGGTGGGTGTACAGGTAAAAAATGCGCAGCAACAAAGCAATAAATTTTTCTTGCCCTATGGCAGCATTATGTGTTACTATAGGAGAGGAAAAATTTATTACTTTTCAGGTAACCGCCTGAAGAAAATCGTCTGCGGTTACCGGCGGATCTTTTGCCCCAACTTTTTAGTTTGAAAAACTTGAAATACATCCAAGTATTCCTGCGTTTTCCAAACTTTAATTTGTGCCAAAATCTCTCGCCACTAATTCTTGCCGATTTTCTTCAATCGGTTACTCAGGAGGTAATATTGTGAAAAAAGTCGTATTGTTAGGCGATTCCATCCGGATGATCGGCTACGGTAAAAAAGTCCCTGAAATGCTTGGGGCGGATTACACGGTCTGGCAGTCAGAGGACAACGACCGTTTTGTAAAAAATATGCTGCGCTGCTTGTTTGATTCTCGCGATCAGATCAAGGATGCAGATATTATCCACTGGAATAACGGTCTTTGGGATACCTCCACAGGTCTGTTTGACGATGGCGGTAAGCCCTTTACCGATGAAGAGGAATATGTAAAGAATATGCTGCGTGTGGCATCGGAGCTTCTGAAGATCACCCCCAATGTGATCTTTGCCACCACCACGCCGGTGCATCCGGAGTATCCCTATAATTCCAATGCGGTCATTAAGCAGTATAATGCAGCCATTGTGCCTAAGCTGCAGGCAATGGGCATCAAGCTCAACGATCTGCACAGCATCGTTGCGTCCAATATCCCGGAATACATCTGTGAGGATCAGATCCACCTGACCGACGCCGGCGCTGAAGCCTGCGCTAAGCAAGTTGTGGCGATGATCAAGGAGTTTTGATATGAAGCCTTTTACATACCGTCCCTGTAACGCCGTGATCGCTATGGAGGATCCGGAGCATTACATATGGGACTGCTCGGTGATCTATGCCGAAGGGAAGTACCATATGTTCTCCTCCCGTTGGGATAAAGCGCTGGGCTTTGGTTGGAACTGGGTCTATAACAGCCAGATCTGCCACTATGTTGCTGACAAGCCGGAAGGCCCGTATAGCTTCCTGCGTGTGGTGCTGCCCCGTCGTGGCAGGCAGTATTTTGACGGCATGAATACCCATAATACCTGCGTCTGCTATTTTGAGGGCAAATACTATCTGTACTATATGGGCACCACCTACGGCGGTGAAATTCCCAATGAAGAACAGTCCCCGGAGCGCAATGTGGAGGTTTGGAACCGCAAGCGTATCGGCGTAGCGGTAGCCGATTCCATTTACGGGGAGTTTGTCCGTCAGGATAAGCCCTTGCTGGAGCCCAGAGATTGCTCCTGCTGGGACTGCACCGTTACCACCAATCCCACCGTTGCCATTTTGCCCTCCGGCAAGACCTATATGGTCTATAAATCCCGCCGGGGTGTGGGTCAGCCCCTGCAGTTGGGCGTTGCGGTGGCAGACAAGCCTGACGGACCCTTTGAGCGGCTGTCCGGCGATCCGATCCTGCAGTCTGACGATCCCAATACCCATATTGAAGATCCCTTCCTGTGGTACGATGCAAGCCGTAAAAAGTTCTGCATTATCGCAAAGGATGACAGTAAAAACGGCGGCTACGGTATCACCGGCGAATGGGGCTGCGGCTTCTACGCGGAAAGTGACGATTGTATCCACTTTGAGATTCCGGAGCAGCCCAAGGTGTTCTCCCGCTATGTCCATTGGAAGGACGGCACTCAAAGCCAGCAGGGCAATATGGAACGCACCTGGGTGCTGTTCGACGAAGCCGGCAAGCCTATGTATCTGTTCAATGCCAGCGGCGCAGGTCCTCACCCCTACAGCTTCGAGGGCAAGACCTTCATCGTTGCCCAAAAACTGGAAGAAAACTGAACTCCCCTTGGCTCCCCTCGTAGGGGAGCTGGCATATTGCCGACTTTAGGCAATATGACTGAGGGGTGTGCGGATGTAAATGTTACACATCCGCATTATCAATACATCCGTAAACCCCTCCGGCACGGCTATGCCGTGCCACCTCCCCTGCAGGGGAGGCTCCTGTAGTTCCCCTTGGAGTGGAGCTGTCACGAGGGGTGAAAACATAAAAATTATTGGAGGTTACAATTATGAAAAGATCTGAAATCAACAAGGCGCTGAAAGAACTGGAGGCAATGTGCGAAAAGCATCATTGCTACCTGCCGCCCTTCTGCCATTTTACGCCCGAGCAGTGGCAGAATATCGGTCACGAGTACGATGAAGTCCGTGACTGTATGCTGGGCTGGGATATTACCGACTACGGTATGGGTGATTTCGATAAGTTCGGCTTCTCCCTGATCACCATCCGTAACGGCAACCGGGCAATGGAGGACAAGTACCCCAAGGTCTACGCTGAAAAGCTGCTGTACCTGAAGGAAGGTCAGTATGCCCCCAACCATTTCCACTGGTTCAAGACCGAGGACATCATCAACCGTGGCGGCGGTAATGTACTGATCCGTGTGTATAACAGCCTGCCCGATGAGGAGATCGACTATGAATCCGATGTGACTGTCCATACTGACGGACGCACCTACACCGTTCCTGCCGGTACCCAGATCCGTCTGACACCCGGTGAGAGCATCCACGTGCAGCAGTTCCTGTATCACGATTTTGCTGTGGAAGAGGGCACCGGTCCTGTTCTGCTGGGCGAAGTCAGCCAGTGCAACGACGATAATACCGACAACCGGTTCAATCCCCCGGTAGGCCGTTTCCCCACCATCGAGGAGGACGAAGCCCCCTACCGCCTGCTGTGCAACGAGTACCCCAAGGCGAAATAATTGACAATTGACAATGGACAATTGACAATTAACCCTGTAACCACCTGTGTGCTGTTCTGCCAATACCTTTCCCTGGGAGATGATGGTCAAGCAGTACAAGGTTGAATGAGGGAAAATAAATATTCTATACTTATGGAGAAAAAATGATGATCGATGTAGTAGCATTGGGCGAATTGCTCATTGACTTTGCCTGTGTAAGCACGGATGGCGATGGCTATCCCACAATGGCAGCCCATCCCGGCGGCGCCCCTGCCAACTTTCTGGCTGCGCTGACCAAGTATGGCTTCAAGACAGCCCTGTTGGGCAAGGTGGGCACTGATACCTTTGGTAAACTGCTGATCGGCACTTTAAAGGCTGCCGGAATTGAGACCAAGGGCTTGATCTCCACCGATGATGTGTTCACCACATTGGCATTTGTTACCTTTGATGAATCCGGTGATCGGGAATTTGCGTTTTCCCGGAAACCCGGTGCTGACACCTGCATTACCTATGAGCAGCTGGATCTTTCCCTGATCGACGAAGCCAAGGTGTTCCATTTTGGTACATTGTCCCTGACCGATGAACCTGCCCGTACCGCCACCCAAAAGGCGGTTGCCTATGCAAAAAGCAAGGGCAAGCTGATCACCTACGATCCCAACCTGCGTAAGCCCCTGTGGAAGAGTATGGATGAGGCGAAAAAGCAGCTTTTGTGGGGTCTGCAGCAGGCAGATGTGGTGAAGATCAGCGACGAAGAAGTAGAATTCCTGTTCGGCTGCACGCCGGAAGAGGGCGCTGACAAGCTGCTGGGTGAGTTTGGCGTTTCTTTGGCAATGGTCACGTTGGGACCCAACGGTGCATACCTGAAGAACAAAAACGGCAGCACCTATGTAAAATGCCCCAAGGTCAGCCCCATCGATACCACCGGCGCCGGTGATATTTTCGGCGGCAGCGCCGTCAGCCGTCTGCTGAAGATCGGTGTACATCCGGCAGAGCTCAGCGTAGAGCAGATGACAGCTGTTGGCAGCTTTGCATCTACCGCAGCCAGCCTGTCTACAGAAAAATCCGGCGGCATTCCCAGTATTCCCGAGGAAGAAACGGTACTGGCAGCCTGCAAGTAAGGCGAGGATTACATATGAAAAAGATCCATTTAGTCTGCAATTCCCATTTGGATCCGGTGTGGATGTGGGATTGGGAGGAGGGTCTTGGCGAAGCCATCTCCACCTTCCATCAGGCAGAGCTGTTTTGCCAGGAATTTGATTTTGTGTTCAATCACAACGAATCCCTTTTGTATGAATTTATCGAAAAGCACGATCCGGAGCTTTTTGAACGTATCAAAAAGCAGGTAGAAGCAGGGAAGTGGCATATTATGGGCGGCTGGTATCTGCAGCCGGACTGCAATATGCCCTCCGGTGAGGCTTTCGTACGGCAGATCGGCTTGGGCAGAACCTATTTTCAGGAAAAGTTTGGCGCAAGACCCACCACGGCTATCAATTTTGACAGCTTCGGACATTCCGTTGGTCTTGTGCAGATCCTGAAAAAATGCGGCTACGATTCCTATCTGTGCTGCCGTCCCAACCCGGAAATGATGGAATTGCCCCGGGATTTTTGGTGGATCGGCAAGGATGGCAGTCGGGTGAAGGTCACCCGTACCACTGATGAAAATCTGTATTGCACAGGCTTTGGCAAGGCAAAAGCGGAGATCGACCGTAAAGCCTCCCATTATGAAGATGGGGAAGTGGGCGTGGCGCTTTGGGGCGTGGGCAATCACGGCGGTTTGCCCTCCCGGAAGGATCTGCAGGATGTATCGGAAATGATCAAAAATTCCGATTTCCCCATAGTCCACAGCACACCGGAGCGGTATTTTGCAGAACTTCAGCCCAAAACAGAATTCCATAAATCTATGCAGCCCTGTCTGATCGGCTGTTATACGGCAATGCAAAGCATCAAGCAGAAGCATATCGAGCTGGAAAACAAGCTGTTTACAACAGAAAAGCTGTGCGCAAAGGCACAGCTGAACGGTCTTTATAACAAAAATGAGGAAGCCTTCCATCAGGCGGAAGTGGCTTTGGCAGCTTTGGAATTTCACGATATCTATTCCGGCACTTGCGCTGCTGACGGTGAAAGGAGCAGTCTGCGGAAAGCAGATTATGCGCTGGAGCTGCTGCAAACAGAGTTTAACAAGGCATTCTTTACCCTCAGCAGTAAGCACACCAAAGCAGGTGAGGGTGAATTTCCTGTATTTGCTTTCAATTCTCAGCCCTATGACCGGAAAACAGTCTGCGAAACAGAGTTTTTGATCCTTAACGCAATCTGCAATGACGAGGAGCAGTATACGGTCACCGCTTATCAAAACGGTAAAAAGCTGCCCACGCAGTGTATCAAGGAGCTGTCCAACATCCACTACGACCGGAGAAAGCGGATCGCTTACCGCTGTGATCTGTCTGCTTTGGATGTGAGCCGGATCGATTTCCGGGTAGAGGTAGAGCCCAAAAAGTTCTTGCCGGAGACCACCGGTGATGTGATTGAATTTGCTGACAGCATTAAGACGATCCGCATCGATCGGAAAACCGGTCTTTTGGAAAGCTATGTGGTAGACGGTAAAGAGCTTTTGTCCGGCGGCGCGTTCCAGCCGGTGATGTACGAGGATAATGCTGACCCCTGGGGCTGGAATATGAGCCGCATTGGCGAAAATCCCGTACCGTTCGGCTTGTCTGAATGTAAGGCAGGACCCTTTGCCAACTTGAAGAATGTCAACATCATCGAAGACGGAGATGTGCTGACGGAAGTGGAGAGCTTCTTTAAAAGGGGCAGCAGCTATGTCCGCGTCAGCTATAAGATGTATAAGGAGCTTCCTTATACAGATGTGACGGTGGATGTGCTGTGGAATGAGCAGCAGAAGGCGTTGAAGATCAAGGTGCCTGCAGCTGTGGACGGTCCTTTCGTCGGTCAGATCCCCTTCGGTACAGACACCTTTGATAAAGACGGCACAGAAATGAGCATCCACCGTTTTGTTGGCTTTGCTGACGGTGATCAGGCGCTGACACTGTACAACGATTGTACCTATGGCTTTAGCGCCGAGGGTAATGATCTGTATGCCACACTTCTGCGTGGGGCGGCTTACTGTGCCCACCCCATCGGCGACCGGATCCTGCTTGATCCCAACCGGTTTACGCCTACCATTGAGCAGGGCAGACACCGCTTCTGTTTCCGTCTGTCCTACGACAACAAGGAGGAACTGGAAAACCGGGCGCAGGAATTTGTCAATCAGCCCTACAGCCTGAATTTCTTCCCCCACGGCGATGGCGATCTGCCCCAGAAGGTACTGACGGTTGAAAACGAAAAGGTTTCTCTTGTTTCCTTCTACAAGGATAAAGCCGGCTACACCCTGCGGCTGATCAACAATAATGAAGCTGTCCAAACTGCGGAGGTTACCCTGATGGGCAAGTCCTACAGCTTTGATTTCGGAAAATACGAGGTCAAGACCCTTGCGTTTGACGGCGAAAAGCTGACAGAAAAGGAAATTTGGATATAAAAGCACTGCCCTTTATGATCGCACGATCATAAAGGGCAGTGTTATTTGGTTTAGATTAGCCTTCAAAATCCGCCTCTTCGGCACTGACAGCTTCTTCAGCGGGTGCATCTTCAGCAGCGTCTTCTGCTTCTTCGGCTGCTTCTTCTTCGCAGTCGTCGCAGCAGCAGTCGCAGGGACACTGGTCGCAGTCCTCTTCGCAAGGACATTCGTCACAGTCCTCATCGCACTGGCAGCAGCATCCACAGTCGTTGTCACACAGACAGCCCAGCTTGCCCAGCATCTTCTTAACCCAGGCTACGATCTTGTCGCCGTAGGTAGCAACGACGTAGACGATACCGGCAATAGCAGCCAAGGCAGCCACAATCTTCAGTATAACATTTACAGCTTTCATATCAGGTATACCTCCGTTAATTTTATTTCTATACTCAGTATAACCAAAACAAATTAAAAAAGCAACTACAAATTATGTGTAACCGTAAAGACCCCGTACACTGACTTCACCGGACTGCACCGTTTCGGTTTTTCCGTCATCAAATTTAACCAGCAGACCGCCGTCGTTGGTTACATCCAACGCCTGACCGTAGCGCTTTTCGTCGCCGCGTATCAAAACGATCTGCTGACCAACGGTCATACAATCCGCCCGGTAGGCAGCAATGACGGCATCCTTGCCGGTCAGAAGCGTTTGGTTCATTTCGTAAAGCCGACGGATCAGGCAGGCTGCCAAAAACGCCGGAGAAACGGTTTTCTTTGTGGATAGGAGTAGGGAAGTGGCCATATCACGGATCTCCGGAGGAAGATCCTTTTTATGATGTCCGCAGTTGATGCCAATGCCCAAAACCACCCAATCCACCTTTTGATGAACAGACAGCTCTGTTAAAATACCGCCCAGCTTTTTATTGCCGATGATCAGATCGTTTGTCCATTTGATCTGGGGGCGCACCCCGGTGCAGTCCTGCACAGCATTGCAAACAGCAACAGCAGCGGCGCAGGTCAGGTGCATCAGCTTTTCCGGGCTGCAGTCAGGGCGCAGGATCAGGGAAAAATACAGCCCCAATCCATCGGGGGCGTAAAAAGTTCGACCCAGCCGTCCCCGACCGGCAGTTTGCTCGGCGGCGACCACCACCGTGCCTTCCGGTGCGCCCTCCATAGCCAATTGCTTGGCGGTGTCGTTGGTGGAGGGCAGACAGTTGTAATATTTAAGATACTTCTGCCAGGGGTGATCCCCTGGCAGATAAGAAAGAATTTTTTGTTTCATAGCTTAGTCAATGTCGCTGAGGACTTCTTCGGGCGGCGTATCCAGCACTTCCGGTCTGTAGAGAATACGGCGGAAATACTTGAAGAAGGCGGCATAGTAGAAGCCGTCAACGATCCGCTCGTCCATTGTGAACTTACAGTCTAAGTATTTGCGCTGTACCACAGAGCCATCCTCCTGCACCTCCAAAGCTCTGCGCTTGCAGCCAAAGGAGCCGAACAGGGGCAGGTTGCCGAAGTCGTACAGATGGTGATAGATGGGCGGGATGCCCAAAGAACCCATAGAGGTAAAGAATACAGAGCCGTGGAACGGGCTGACCTCCAGCAGGAACTTAGGCAGCAGACCGAAGTAGTCCATTGTTTTCAGCAGCCACACCACGAATTTCAGGAATACACCGGGGATCATCAGCAGAACGGCGCAGGTCTTGTCAAAGTCAGAATCCAGAGGTGTGTTCTTGACTTCCTCCACCTGTTCGTTCATCTTCCGGTATACATCATCAGCGGTGTCGTAGGGAGAAAGATGGACTTTGATCACCGTTTCGGGAGAATCGGAGGTCATTTCCTTCTTGATGGTCATACAAAACTGGATATCGTTGCCGTGGGTATAGATCTTCTGACCGGCGATAAAGCGGTTCAGCCGGGGATACTTTGCAACAGCCCGGCAGTAGCAGGCCAGCAGTACGTGGGTCAAACCGAAGCTGGTCAGACCTTCCTTCCGTTTTTGACGGATATAGCGCTCCACGTGGGTGATCTCAAAGGATTCAGTAAAATAGTTGGTGGAGGTGTTGCGGGTCACCATAATGTAAGGGGATACCTGATTCATAGGCGGTTCGGTGCGGATGCGCCGTCCGTCACTGCGGTCGCCCCAGGTGGGATGGTACTCGCCCAAAGGATGCCGGTCGGTAGCAAGGATCGTCAGCACCACGCCCACCATCATCAAAACATCCGGGATCAGTGCGCAGTAGCCCCGCATAAAACCAATACTTGCAGCAATATAACTGTTTGGGGTAATGGAAGTGAGGACAGCCTCAAAATCACCGGCCATCAGAGGTGCGCGATGCATATAGGTCAGGATCGCGGCAGGAATCAGCATCACGGGGATCAGCAGCCAGGCAAATTGGGTCTTTTCAGAGGTACACAGGGTGTACATCACGGCGATAGACAGCATACCCAGTGCAAACATAAACAAAATGATGCGATCCCAGCTGCCAAAATGGAACTGGCGGAACACGAAGAAAAAGTAGATGCACATCATCCAAACGGGGATGGCTGTTTTGTAAAAATGCTCTTTTCCGTCAAAAAACGCAATCAGCGCATAAAGCAGGCAGGCTGCGATTGGCAGTAAGATTTGGCTCCACAGGTCGGTGCCTTTCCCACCGACGATCAGGATGCGGGCCACTACCGAGCCGATCATGCAAAGCGCCATCAGCCAGGTCAGCAAATTTTTCCTGCTGACAAAAAGTCTTGTTTTGTTTTCCATAGCGACATAATTATAACAGAAAACCCTATATGATGCAATATAAAAATGAACAAATTGTGAAATAAGGGTGTCTTCAAAAGATACCCTCAAATATTAGCCGGAATACGAAGTGATTGTATAGAGCACCATCAAATGAGGTACACACCAAGGCTCCCCTTTGAGGGGAGCTGTCGAGCGAAGCGAGACTGAGGGGTGGGAAACCTGCATTTTAAGCAAACCACCCCTCAGTCATATTGCCTAAAGTCGGCAATATGCCAGTGCTCTGTGGAGCACCCGGTCGCGGCTCTGACAGTCCACCGGACTGTCATTCACTACCGCGACTGCGCTTCGCTTGCCCCTCGAAGGGGAGCCTTTAGCTTGCGCCATTTCAACAGCGTACAAATTCTGACTTAACGAATACGGCATCGGTTGGAGTTAAATCCCATTTTTGATAGCTTCAATGAATCGAGGATCTGTACCGCAGCAGCCGCCTAAGATTTGGGCGCCCATTTGGTGGCAGTCCCTTAAAATATCAGCAAATTCCGCCGGTTTCATCGGATACTGTGGCAGATTGTTTTCGCCGATCACCGGATTGCCGGCGTTGGGCTTGCACACCAGCGGTCCTTTTATATACCGGCGCAGACGGCTGACCAGTCCGGCAGTCATAGGATCGGCAGCCACACAGTTGAAGCCTACAGCGGCAGCGCCGGCTTGCTCCAGAGATTGCAGTACAGGCGCGGCGTCCCGACCGGAGAACAGACTGCCGTCCGGCTGCATAGTAAAGGTGTAAATGACAGCACCGGCGTTTTCCAATTCGGCGGCGGTGAGAATGGCTTCGGCTTCTAAGGGGTACATTAAGGTTTCGGCAGCCAGCAGATCGGCGCCACCGTTTATCAGTCCACGGATCTGCCGACGGTAGTTTTCTAAAAGCAAGTCAAAGCAGGCTTCGTCATAGCTGTCTGTATAGGTGGCAAGGGTGGTGAGATTGCCGGCAACCAGCGCTTTTCCGGCAGCAGCCCGGGTCAGCTTCACCAGCTTTTCGTTGATCAGCTCCGTGTCCTTTTCCAGACCTTCCCGCTGCAGGGCAATGGGCTGTGCCTGAAAGGTGGGTGCGTACAGGACCTGACTGCCTGCTGCCGCATATGCCCGCTGCAGTCGCAAAAGCGCGTCCGGATGCTCCAATATCCATTTTTCTGTGCAGCAGCCCCGGGGCATACCGGCCTTTTGCAGATTGGAGCCGGTGGCACCGTCTAAAATTAAAGGCTGCCTGCGGGTCAATTCCTGAAATTCGTCCTTTGTCAGCATAGTCATTCTCCCATATTTTGAGATCTTTTGCTTATATTATAATGGAAAAGTAAAAATATGCAACCGGCCATTGACGAATCTCCCTAAATTTGCTATGATTTCCATAAATTATATTAAGGAGGAGAAACCTTTGAAAAAGAGTGTTTTAAGAGAATATGCCAAGCTGATCGTCCGCTGTGGCGCCAATGTCCAGAAAGGACAGGAAGTAATGATCTATGCAGATCTGGATCAGCCGGAGTTCGTGCAGATGGTGGTGGAGGAGGCTTATAAGGCCAAGGCTGCCAAGGTGATGGTCGAGTGGAACTATCAGCCCCTTTCCAAGATCCACGTGCGGTATCAAAGTGTGAAAACTTTGGGCGCTGTGCCTGAATGGCAGAAGGCCAGACGCCAGCATATGGTGGATACCGTACCTTGCCGCATCCACATCATTTCTGAGGACCCGGACGGTCTGAAGGGAATGAATATGGCAAAGATGGCAAAGGCACGTCAGATGAGCTATCCCATCTTGAAGCCTTATGCAGATCAGCTGGAGGGCAAGCAGCAGTGGTGTATTGCCGCTGTACCCGGCAAGGCCTGGGCAAAAAAGATCTTCCCCGGTGTGCGTACAAGCGTGGCAATGGAAAAGCTGTGGGAGGCGATCTTGTCCACTTCCCGCGTCACCGAGGATTCCATCGGTGCCTGGGAGCAGCATAATAAGGATCTGCACGACCGCTGTGCCTACCTGAACAGCTTAGGCATTACCGAGCTGCACTACAAAGCCGATAACGGCACCAATCTCACGGTTGGTATGATCCCCGAGGCTGTTTTCTGCGGCGGCAGAGAGGTCAGCAGTCAGAATATTGCCTTTAACCCCAACATTCCCACAGAGGAGTGCTTTATCTCCCCAATGAAGGGCAAGGCAGAGGGCATCGTCTATTCTACAAAGCCTTTGTCCTATCAGGGACAGCTGATCGAAAACTTCTTCTTCCGCTTTGAGGGCGGTAAGGTTGTGGAATGCGGCGCTGAAAAGGGCGAGGAGCTTTTAAAAACAATGATCGCTATGGACGAGGGCGCAGCCTATTTGGGCGAATGCGCGCTGGTTCCTCAGGAAAGCCCCATCAACAAAAGCGGTATTCTGTTCTATAATACCTTGTTTGATGAAAATGCGGTCTGCCATCTGGCGGTGGGTATGGGCTTTGCCGATACCATCCGGGATCATCACAACAAGACCCTGGAGGAATGCCGCGCGCTGGGCATCAACGATTCTATGATCCACGAGGACTTTATGATCGGCTGCGATTCTATGAATATCGACGCAAAGACTGCTGACGGTAAGATCGTACCCATCTTCCGGGGCGGCACCTGGGCATTCTGATATGGAGCTGGATCAGGTTCTGCACAGCGGTGCGCTGTATCTGCCTACCGATCCGGAGATTATGAAGCAGCAGTTAGTCTGCCTGGACAGGCTTTTCCGGTATAATCAGCTTTTACCCTCTCATCAGGCAGAAAAAACGGCCCTTCTGAAGGAAATGTTTGCCGAGATCGGGGAAGGCTGCTATATCGAAACGCCTTTTCACAGCAACTTCGGCGGCAGAAATGTCCACTTTGGAAAAAACGTTTATGCCAATTTTAATCTGACGCTGGTGGATGATACCCATATTTATGTGGGCGATTATACTATGTTCGGGCCCAATGTGATCGTTGCCACAGCCGGGCATCCTATCCAGCCGGAGCTGCGTCAAAAAGGTATGCAGTATAATGCAGCAGTTCGTATCGGCAGCAATTGCTGGATCGGTGCAGGGGCAATCATTTTGCCCGGTGTAAGCATTGGCGACAATGTGGTGATTGGCGCCGGCAGTGTGGTTACAAAGGATATTCCCTCCAATGTGGTGGCAGTGGGCAATCCCTGCCGTGTTTTGCGTCCGGTAGGGGAGCGGGATCGGCAGTATTATTTCAAGGATCGGAAGATTCCTGAGGATTTGTACGAAAAATAATGAAAAAACACTTGCATTATTGAAATTGATGTGCTACAATAGCTGAGCGATTAAAGATTGCTGGGGTCATTGTGCCCTTTTACATTAGAAGAAAGAGGTGAACAACATGAGAGAAGGTATCCATCCCAAGTACGAACAGACTACGATCCGTTGCAACTGTGGTAACGTCTTTACCACCGGTTCCACCAAGAAGGAGATCCGTGTCGAAATCTGCTCCAAGTGCCACCCTTTCTACACCGGCAAGCAGAAGCTGGTCGATACCGGTGGACGTGTTGACCGTTTCAACAAGAGATTTGGTCTGAAATAAGAAGAAACCGCATTGCTTCGGCAATGCGGTTTTTGTTTTGACACCGTCATAACAACGGTAAAAGTTGACATAGTTTTATGTTTGTGTTAAAATGATAACTGTCTACTGAAGATAGACAAAATAATGACATAGGTCAAAGACCCAAGATTTCCGCCTCCGTGGCCCTCTATCAAAGAATCCTTTCTTAAAATTACAAAATATCCTTGGTATGACATTTAAATGGAGGTAATGCGATGAATAAGGTGCTTGCGTTTTCTAAGTATGTATTTGCAGATGTTCTATGGTTAACATCTGTAGTATTTCAACATATCGCTTGTTTTGATCTATTTGAAACCAATGCCTGGTATTTATATTTGTTGGCAGTAGCTTTTGCAATCCTTCAATATGTAATTCTATTATGCTTAAAGAAGATAAAAATGCATAGACAATTATTCTTCTTTAATCTATTTATTATTTTTCCGTTCCTATTGTTTTCTATTATCCAGCTATGTAATGTTGTTATTGCCTCTAATTGGATTGGATTATCTGTGTTTAGTGTTATATGGAATTTGATACATTGTTTCATTCTCATAAGATATAGGAAGACAGACTAACTATCAGGGGCACAGGGGAGGGCACAGGGGACGGTTTGCGTGAACCCTAACGAAAAGCACCGTTAAAAAATGCGCA
>CAZLLC010000023.1:0-10044 GCA_964560245.1 uncultured Oscillospiraceae bacterium
TTCATTGTACCACAACCGCGCAAATATATCTACTTTTTATTGCATATTAGTATTAATCAAGTCCGTTATGAACACCCGTACCAACAAAAAATTCCCTTTTGTCTACCGGACAAAAGGGAATTTTTGAGTGATGCGTTCCTTCGGAACGAGATGCGCACTTCGTGCGTGATGCAGGCTTCGCTCGTGATGCATGCGGCTCACGCGCGTGAGCGGAACGCATTGCGTCACCTATCACAGCAATGTAAATATGCAGATAAGGTGTTGATTTTCTGCATATAGTTGGGTATAATTATATGCAGAAAGGAAGTGCGCTCTATGAGAAGGTTTGACTATTCATTTTTGAACCACGGATTACTGCCTGCAAGGCTGATCAATTTGACCTCCAGTATTGCATCCCTGAAGACAATGGCAGGTGTCCGTAAAGAAGAATACGCAAAAGTTTTTACCGAGCTGGAGGCTGTCGCCAAGGTGCAGTCTGTTAAGAGCTCTAATGCCATTGAAGGTATCGTTACCAGTGATGAGCGAATCGCCGCCATCGTCAACCAGGACAGCGCTCCCCTTAACCATACCGAAGGCGAGATCGCCGGTTATCGTGATGCACTGAATGCGATTCACCTGAATCACGATAACCTGGACTTGCGTGAGGCCGATATTTTAAGACTTCACGAAACTATGATGCAGATTGCCGGGTACGAATACGGCGGGCAGTACAAGACCGGGGACAACTACATCATTGAGGAGGATAAGGACGGCAACCGGAAAATTCGGTTCAAGCCTACGCCAGCCTCTGAGGTAAAAGAGGCTATGGAGCAGCTGGAGCTGGCTTATATGGAGGCTCGCAACGATTCGGGCATCAACCAATTGCTACTGATCCCCTGTGTTGTACTTGACTTCCTGTGCATTCATCCTTTCAGAGACGGCAACGGAAGAATGTCCCGGCTGATCTCGCTGCTCCTGCTTTATAAGAATGGGTATGATGCCGGTAAATATGTTTCCTTTGAGAAACAGATCAACAACTACAAGGCGTTTTATTACGAAGCCCTGAAAGAGTCCTCTGTGGGCTGGCACGAAAATCAGAACACCTACATTCCGTTTGTTGAAAATTTCCTGTCTATGCTGTATATGTGCTATAAGGAGCTTGATAAGCGCTTTGCTGTTGTTAACGGCAAGCGAATCACCAAGAAGGCACGAATCGAGGCAACCGTGCTCAACAGCCTTGTCCCTATTTCCAAAGCGGAGATCTGTGATATTCTGCCCGACGTCAGTCCTACGACAGTGGAGGCTGTGCTGAGCGTTATGGTCAAGAACGGACAGGTAAAGAAAATCGGTCAAGCCCGCACGACACGGTATATCAAGGCGTGATTGGTTTTTATTTGCGGGTTACGTGGTATTCCCGTCTGCGGCGGTAAAAGGTAGATTCGCTCATATTGTCTTGCTACAGCGGTCACAATGCCGGATTCTTGCGGGAATGCGGGATCACTGCGGGTTATAGAAAGTAGTCTGCAAGCTGCTCCTCAAGTGCGTGAATCAGATGAATAATGCGATCTATATTATTCAATTGTTATAGTAGTGAACAGTTCCGAAAGGGAATAACAAGATCGTTGTGGGGGAATGACACACAGGTCAATGTCACTAAGTTAACGATTGCAGTACCGAAAACCGTGTCATCCTGAGCGACCAACGGGAGTCGAAGGATCTTCGCACCGATTAAATCTGAAACAAAATTGCTTGTGCGTGGATTCTTCGACGCGCTACGCTTGCTCAGAATGACACCCCTTTTCGATGGTGCGACTTAACTAAGTGACATTAACACACAGGTCATTCCCTACAAATTTATTTTAAGAAAGCACCGTTTAATCCATTGTTAAGCCAAAGTAGCCGGGAAGGTCTGGTTTTCCGGTAAAATCCAGGTACATCCCGTGTTTTTGGTCACCGGGCAGCCGCACGGTGGCTTTTTCCAACCCGACGGCGTTCAAGAATCCGGGGATCATATCCCTGTTGCCCACAAATTCCGGCACAAATGCCCCGTCCTTGGACACCGCTGCCACAAAACCGTCGCCGCCATACAGGGTGGCAGTCATAGACAAGTATTCAGTCATAGCGCCGTTTTGAGTCACGGCGTTGGGGGGCAAAAGCGCCTGCTTTGCCTGCTCGTAGCCCAGTTCCCCAAGCTTGCTGACGGTCAAAGCAGAAGCAGCGGCATAGAAGGTCTGTTCCTGCCGGGCGCCGAACAGCCGGTAGCCCATTTTTTTATAATAGGCCTTCAGCCGGTCGTTTGCCGGCTCCAGCACAGCGCCGGTATAGCCGGCAAGCTGCAGCTTGCTGTGGGTATCTGCCAGCAGCAGACGGGAAAGCCCCTGTCCGCGGTGGCTTTGCTCTACCGCCAGCGCATAGAGGTAACAAAGCCTCTGTCCCTGCCATTGGGCATCAAACAGATACACCGCCGCCACCGGTTCTGCCTCTGAAAAAACACAGCGGCACCGGTCGCAGGAAAACACGGTGCTGAAAAAGCTGTCCAAAAATGCCTCGCCGTCACCAAAAGCCTGCTGCCACAGATCCTTCAGAGCAGGAATGTGTTCCAGTCTGGGATTATCAATAATCATAGCCATCCTCCAAAAGGCAGGCCCAGTATTTTTCACGCATAAAGGCCGGCTGATAGGAGCGCTTTGCCTTCCGCAGCCCCTCCAGCCCCATATCGTCCTCCCGGTTCAGGTACAAAACCTCCGGATATTGCTTATGCAGGTATTGGGCAAAGGTCTGATTGATCGCGGCGTATGCGCCATCATACCGCTGCAGTGCCTTCTCAAAATGGATATCAAAGGTCTGCTCCGACGAACGGCTGCCCAAGGTAATGGCTGCTGCCTTGCCGTCAATATACAGCAGCATACCCTCCATATGGAGGTCCTGCCGGCTTTTCAGCGCCTTATAAATTGCGGCCTTTTCCATATGAAAATCCTGCGTAGGATCTTCTTGCAGACTTACGTCATACCAGGTCTGCAGAAGCTGCTCCGCGTCAGCAGTGTTTTCATCGGTCAGTGGGACAAAAGCCGCTTTGGGGTGGCGCAGACGAAAACGGTTCAGGTGGTTGCGCTTTTTTTGATACTTTTTGCCCTTCAGATGGGCAAGATCCTCAATGCTGTAAATGTAATCAAAGCTGTCCCGGTCAATATGAAAGCGGAATTTCCGGGGATACAGCTGCTCCAAAATTCCACATTCTTCTTCGCTAAGACCGGTCAACCGGCAGGGGATCCCTCTTTTGGAGGCATCGGAAATGATGGCATCCACTGCCGTTTTCAGATCGCCCTTACCTACGGGGAAGGAATAAACACTTTTTCTGGCGAATTGGGAGAAAACCACTGCAAAACCGTCTATAAATGCGATTTTCTGCCGTCCCCACAAAAACAGATTGGCAAAGGTATACTCACAGCCCCGCTCAGCACCCTGAAATAGACGTTGCTCATATAAGCTTTTATGCTGCGCCGTAATTGGCTGAAACTCGATCATTTCTGGTCACTCCCACAGAGCACCTGAGCAAGAAATAGTTTTTAGAGGTGCCCTACATTCAATGTTCCCGTTTATCAGGAAAATATCCGCCGATCCAAGCCTCTTGCTTTAACGGTGCAATACAAAATACTGCCCGGGATCAGCAGTACTGCCGCCTCACCGATGGCCACGCACAGGGCGTTGACCCAAAAACCGCCGCCAATATAGACGGTCAGCTCCCAGCCTACCAAAAAGGCGTTGGTCACTGCCGGCAGCAGCATTCCTAAAAGCGGATAGCCTTTTACCGTCCATCTCCGGGTCAGGTACATACCGCCTGCAGCCAAAAAGGTGGCAAGAGTGCCCACCAAAAAATCCAAAGGCAGCGCCACAGAGTAGGTAAGATTATAGATCAGGCAGCCTACAGTCAGACCCCACACCGCTGAGGGCGTAAAAAAGGCCAGTACACACAAAATTTCCGACAGCCGGAACTGGATCGCCAGATTGGCAGAGCCGGGAAACAGGAAATTTTGCAGATGGGTCAGCACCGCGTACAGAGCGGCGATCATTGCGCCGTAGATCAGGTTTTTGATTTTTTTGTTCATCGCGTAAAAAAGGACACACCAAGTGCGTCCATCCCTTTCCATAGTTTTGTTTAGGGACAGGATGGTTTCGAACTGTCCGTATTCTTGTTTATTATAGCCCGTTTGCCCCGGTTTGTCAACAAACGCACAGGAAAAATCCGTCACAAATATCCCCCTCAGGGGCTTGCAAGAACAGCAGAAATAAGCTATGATAATTAAAAGGGTGTATCTAAAAATTCAGAAAGGAGGGCGGCAGATGTCTGACCATATCCACGACCACGAATATTTGCACGCCCACGGCATCGCCCACTCCCACGGTCACGTTCACGAAAATCAGAAGGCAGTGATCAACCGGCTTGCCCGGGCGTTGGGTCACTTGGAAAAAGTGAAAAAGATGGTGGAGGAGGGCTGCGACTGCTCCGAAGTGCTGGTTCAGCTGGCGGCGGTGCGTTCGGCGCTGGATAACACCGGCAAGGTGATCCTGAAGGATCATATGCGCCACTGTATGGTGGATGCTGTGGCAGCCGGCGACAACGACGCCATCGATGACCTGTGCGAAGCGATCGATAAATTTGTTAAATAACGCTTAAATCAAGGAGGTGTTGCAAAATGCTGCAGCACCTCCTAAAACGGTTGTTGTTAAGTTATTGTTTAGCTGATTCGTTTATAAAGGTTTGGCTTCGTGACATCGATTTTGCAACAGCCCTGTTGTTTATTCGTTTTCTTCCGGGAATACATATCTTGCCCGGTACTTTTTAAAGCGCTCGGAGAATTTGGCGCTTTCCTGGAGCTGACCGCCCTTCAGGGCATTCAGATATTCGTGGGCCTCCAGCTTGCCTTCTGCCACCTGCAGCATCTCTACAGCCACGTTGGAGCAGTGGTCTGCAGCCCGCTCAAAGCAGTTGAGCAGATCCTCCAGCACGAAGCCGTACTCCACGGTGCAAAGTCCGTCACGCAGACGGCGCACATGTCGGGATTTAACTTCCTTCACAAGCACATCGACCACCTGCTCCTGGGGCTCGATCTTCATTGCCTGTGCGAGATCCTGCTTTTTGTAGGCATCGCAGGTGCGGCGCAGAATATCCATAACCGCGGTTTCCAAAACCGCCAGCTCCTTTTGCGCCTGCTCCGAGAAGCGGATGTTCTTCTCGCTCATTTCCTTACCGGCTTTGGCAACAGAAACGGAATAGTCAGCAATGCGTTCAATGTCGCTGATGGTATACAGCAGGGTGTTCAGTGTCCGGTTGTCACCGAAGGACAGCTTCTGACCGGTCAGCTGTACCAGATAAGAGCCCAGGGCATCCTCGTATTCGTCGGTCAGATTTTCCAGCTCCCGAACCTGCTCCATACCCTTGCTGTCGTAGGCTTTGGTCAGCTCGATGGCTTTTTCCATAGCCGCTACGGATGCTTCTGCCATCTGACCTGCAATATCCTGTGCCCGCTGGATCGCTACAGCCGGGGTCGCCAGCAGTCGGGTATCCAGCAGTTCTTGTTTTTGAGGCGTTTCTTCTTTGGGGATGAACAGATATGCCAGCTTTACCAGCAGACCGTTCAGCGGCAGTAGCACCGCGGTGGTGATCAGGTTGAAGCCTGTGTGGATCACAGAGATATTCCATGCGGAAACGGTCTGACTCAGGAAGGTCCAGTCAATAAACAGGCCCAAGCCGTAAAATATGATCACAAACAGTGCCACGCCCACCAAATTGAACAGCAGGTGTACCATTGCCGTCCGGCGGGCATTGCGGTTTGCGCCGATGGCGCCGATGATGGCGGTGATACAGGTACCGATGTTCTGACCTAAAATAATGGGAATTGCCGCGCCATAGGTCACCACGCCGGTGACACACAGACCCTGCAAAATACCCACGGATGCGGAGGAGGACTGGATCACAGCCGTCAGCACCGCACCGAATACAATACCGATCAAAGGATTGGTGAAGGAGATCATCAGCTGGGCAAACCACTGTTCGTCCTTCAAAAATGCCATAGATTCGCTCATAATGTCCATACCGGTCATCAGCGCCATAAAGCCCAGCATAATGGTGCCGACGCCCTTTTTGCCCTCGCTCTTGGAGAACATAAACAGCGCGATACCCACAATACCGATCATGGGCGCCAGTGTGGTAGGCTTGAAGATCTGGATCAGCAGGCTGTCGCCCTCCAGACCGGACAGTGAAAGGATCCAGGCGGTGACAGTGGTACCCACATTGGAGCCCATAATGACACCCACAGCCTGCTTCAGGGTCATAATGCCGGAGTTTACGAAGCCCACCACCATCACAGTGGTTGCGGAGGAGGACTGGATCACAGCGGTAACCGCCGCACCCAGTAAAAAGCCCTTCCACACATTGGAGCTCATTTTCGCCAGGATCGTCTGCAGCTTACCGCCTGCCTGGCGCTCCAGAGCCTTGCCCATAGTGTCCATACCAAACAGAAACAGCGCCAAACCGCCCAGCAGGGAAATGATTTTCAGAAAATACATACAATTGCCCTTCTTTTTTGGATTTTAGAGTGTTATCAGGCCATTTTGGGGCCAAGGGGCTGACCGCCCAAAATATGAAAATGCAGATGATTCACGGTCTGCCCGGCATCGGGACCGCAGTTGGAAACGATCCGGTAGCCGTTTACAAGACCCTCTTTTTCAGCAATTTGGGGGATGACGGAGAAAATATGGGCAACCACAGCGGCGTTTTCAGGTGTGATCTCCGACACGGATGCCAAATGCTGCTTGGGGATCACCAAAATATGGGTCGGCGCCTGGGGCGTAATATCCCGGAATGCCAGAATTTTTTCATCCTCATATACCTTTGTGGACGGGATCTGCCCGTCAGCGATCTTACAGAACAAACAATCCATAATAAACACCTCTTATAATCCGATAATACTGAAAACACCGGTGCTTGCCAGCGCCATAATGCACCCTGCCAGCAAAACTCCCAGCACAACAGAAAGCACAGCGGACTTAAAGCCCATATTCAAAAAGCTTGCAGCCAAAGTGCCTGTCCAGGCGCCGGTGCCGGGCAGCGGCACGCCCACAAACAGCAGCAGCGCTACGAACAGACCGCCCCGACCGGTTTTTTTGGTCAGCTTTTGCCCGGCCTTCTCGCCTTTTTGCAGGAAGAAACGGCAGATGCCACCGATGTACTTTTTGCTTTCGCCCCAAAGCAGGAATTTCCGGGCAAAGAAATAAATAAACGGTACCGGAAGCATATTGCCCAGTGCGCAGACAATGATGGCTGTAAATTCGTCTATGCCCATACCAATGGCAAAGGGCACACCTGCCCGAAGCTCGATCAGGGGCACCATAGAGATCAGAAACGATAAAATATATTTTTTCATTAAGGTTGCTCCTTATCCCGTTTTTTAAGATTGTATCATAAATGCTTTAAAAGTGCAATAAAACCCTTTCTTTTTTTTAGACTGTATGGTATGATAGGCACGCCAAGCAAACAGCGGTCTGAGATCTGATCGCTGTTTGCAGCAAAGGAGAGATTTACGATGAACCGACATTCTTTGATCCCGGTGATCGCTGCCGGTCTATTTTTATGCGGACTGATTTTGATGTTCAGCCTGACCCCTGCTGTGCGGCAAACGCCCACAGAGCCGGTCAGTACAACCGAATACATAGAGCAAACCACGGCGCTTGACACAGAGCCTACCACGGAAGAACCTACCGAGCCGCCTACAGAACCGCCCACAGAAGCCCCGGATACCCAATTGCCGGAAGACCGGTCTGTTACTGCCACCCACGGCTTTGTCTACGACTGCTCCGCGGACCGCCTGCTGCTTGCTCTGGGTGATACCGAGGAAGCGGTGGCACCTGCCAGTCTGACCAAGCTTTTAACTGCTTATGTGGCGCTGCTGTACCTGCCTGAGGATCAGTTGATCACCGTGGGCAACGAGATCAATACCATTGATCCGGAATCCTCCGTTGCCGGTCTGCAGGTGGGCCATAAGCTGACTGTCGGAATGCTGGTGCAGGGTCTGATCATGCAAAGCGGCAATGATGCGGCCTATACGTTGGCGGCCGCCGCGGGGCGGCAGATCGCCGGGGATAACAGCCTGTCCTGGGAGATGGCGGTGGGTGTATTTGTGGATGAAATGAATGCCCAGGCCCGGAAGCTTGGGATGTCCAATACCCATTTTATGAACCCCGACGGCATTGATGCCGACGGACACTATACCAGTGTCAGCGATCTGATCACCATCAGTCTTGCGGTGATGGAAAATGAAACCATTATGGCATATGCCGGGATGGCTACCAGTTACGTGATCTTTGAAAGCGGTCAGGACTATGTGTGGAAAAATTCCAACTACCTGCTTCACGACGATCTGAGCTTCTACTGCCCTGATGCCATCGGTCTGAAAACCGGCAGTACCGCCGCCGCAGGCAAATGCCTGATCGCCCTTTTTAAGCAGAAGGACGGTTCTATGCTGCTGGCGGGTGTGCTGGGCAGCGACTCCGACGGCGAACGTTACACCGATATTTTGACCTTGTACGAACTTTATAAATAATTGATAATTGAAAATTATGGGGGTATACACACTTACGGAGTGATTGAGTTTTTTAAATCAGTAGATCATTGTTTAGTGCACCAACTCTGGTTAACGCATTAAGGCTTCTCCTCGAGGAGAAGCTGTCAAAAATCTATGATTTTTGACTGATGAGGTGTGCAGCAAAATGTTGCAATGTCTTATAATGCCAATGCGAATTCGTATCCACCTCATCCGTCACGGCTATGCCGTGCCACCTTCTCCTCAAGGAGAAGGCTTTGGTGCGCTAAATTTTAATTTATATTAAAGGGCTGCTGAGGCAGCCCTTTTTTGTGGCATATTTTGAAAATGGGCTCATAGATTGTCCCAGGAGGGATGGTTATGAAAAAGAGGGATCTGATAATCCTTGTAGGGTCGCTGGTGGGCGCAATACTGCTTGCTGTCGCCCAGTTTACCCAGAGCACGGTAGAAACCGGGGCCTGGGGGCTTCATTTTCAGGCAGAGGGTCAGACGCCCTCCGGACCTGCCACCACGGCGCAGCTGCAGCAATATGACGCGGCATATCTGGGCAATACGGAAGAGAAGGTACTGTACCTGACCTTTGATGCCGGGTACGAAAACGGGCAGACTGCCAAAATATTGGACGTTTTAAAGAAGCACGAAGCTTCCGCTGCCTTTTTTCTGGTGGGGGATTACTTGGAGCGCAATGCGGATCTGGTTCGGCGGATGGTGGATGAGGGACATATCGTAGGCAACCACACGATGAACCACCCGGATATGAGCAAGCTCACAGATCCGGATGCCTTTGCCGCGGAGCTGCAAGGGGTAGAGGAGCTGTTTTATGAGATCACCGGCAAGGAATTGCCCAAATTCTACCGCCCGCCCCAGGGGATCTACAGCGAGCAGAACCTGAAGCTGGCACGATCCTTGGGGTACAAGACTGTGTTTTGGAGCCTTGCCTATGTGGACTGGAACAATAAAAGCCAGCCCAGCCGGGATTATGCCTTTCAAAAGCTGCTGCCCCGTACCCATCAGGGGGCGGTAGTGCTGCTGCATTCCACATCGGAAACCAACGCAGAGATCTTGGACGATCTGCTGACCACCTGGGAGAACCAAGGCTACCGCTTTGGCACCGTGGATGAATTGTTCGACTGAGAAATACATAACGCGGAAATTAGCAGCCTCTGCTGGAAAGATTTACAGCTTGAAAAATAGTTACAAAACGGTTACAATCTTAACTGTCCTCGCGAGACGAAATCTGATAAGGAGGTCGGCAAGATGTTTTTCTTTTCCTGTAATACCGACTGCAACACCGGTTGCAGCTCCATCTGGCAGATTCTCAGCCGGATCTGCGGCTTCGGCTGCTAATAGATAATCAACCGCCTGCTGCACACGCAGCAGGCGGTTATTTTTGTATGGATAAATTCTAATTTAGCGAATTGTTCGTTAGGGGTCGTAGGGGCGCATATCATGTCAAGAGAAACAT
>CAZLLC010000023.1:10054-19441 GCA_964560245.1 uncultured Oscillospiraceae bacterium
CCATCTGGCAGATTCTCAGCCGGATCTGCGGCTTCGGTTGCTAATTAAATGATAAAGAGGGTGGCTCGTTGAGCCACCCTTTTTGTCGATATATTGCTGCGCAATTCGATATTTTCGCTATGCGAAATCGATATATCCCTTTAGGATTCGATATGTTGCCTTACGGCAACGAATGTTATAGCGGAGATTGTTTGATTTTAGCATACCGGCGGGGGTACTGCCTGGGGGTGGGGGCGATCTTTCGCAGGACGATCACCGTATGGGCAGTGCCGTCAACAGGAAATTCCTGCACCTTTTCCAGCTTTAACCCCAGCTTTTTGATGGCGCCCAGGGATTCTTCCAATTCTTCCCGGGCAGCCGTGCCTTTCATTGCAAGCACAGCGCCGCCTACCTTCACATAGGGCGCGGTCAGCTCCAGCAGGATGGGCAGACGCGCTACGGCCCGGCTGGTGGCATAGTCATAGGTCTCTCTGCAGGCTTGCACCGCTTCCTCTGCCCGGGCGGTCACACATTGGGCTTCCACACCCAGCGTGGGCAGCACGGTCTGCAGCCAATTCATTCGTTTGCCCAGAGAATCCAGCAGTGTCAATTCCATACCGGGACAGGCGATCTTCAGCGGCACACCGGGAAAACCGGCGCCACAGCCCACATCGATCACCTTTTTGCCGGAAAGCTGGGCAACCGTCAGTACACTCAGACTGTCCAGCAGATGCAGCTTTGCCACCTGATCCGGCTGGGTGATGGCGGTCAGGTTCATCACCTTATTCTGCTCCACCACCGCTTCACCAAAGGCACAAAGGGTCTTTTGGGTCTGCTCTGTCAGGCTTAAATTCAAACGGGGAAGCCCTTCCCGGAGGGTTTGTTCCATCATTTATTCATCCTCAGTGGTTCCTTCGTTACGACCGAAAATATCGTCAAATCGGGGATCGCTTTCGTCCAGAGGATCGAAAACCGCTTCATCATCCACCGGATCTTCGTATTTGGCGTATTCCTGAATGTGCCAGCTGACCAGCAGCTTGCACAGATCCTCGTTTACATCAGCAGCGGATTTTCCGAGGAAGCTGTTGTAATCAGCCATATCCTTCAGAACCAGATCGTCTGTATCTGCCACAACACGGCTGAAGGCCTCGCGGCCGGTATTGGTGTTGATCTGAGAAAGGGCGTTGTAGCAGCAGCGGTATGCCATCAGGTAGGCAGAGTACCGGTATTCCTCCGAGGAATTGAAAACGCAGGCCAGGAAGGCGCCGAAATCCGCGTCTGTATCGTCGTATACGCACATTCTGTGGGTCATTTCGTGGCAGATTGCGAAGGGCATACCCACATCGGGCACGTTGGGATTGACGGCGGATTCGCCGGTCAGCGCCACGGTGATGCCGGTGGTGCCGTTAAACATCGATGCCCAGCCCAGCTGCTTTACAGACTGGGTAGAGCCGGTGAAGATGGGATAAGTGCGCTCGTAGCCCAAGTGGGTAAAGCCCGTGGCAGCCTGCTGCGCCAATTCTTCGAAATCGGCAAAGTCCACAGACTTATCGGCATTCCGGGATACCTTGTTGGCATACATATTGGCCATATCCCGGTAGTAATTGGCAGCCCGCTCCAAAGAACCCACAGAATAGTCCTTCAGCTCCAGACGGACATCTTCCGCAATAGGGCCTGCGTGCTGATTCAGACCGTAAATACCGGTGTTGAGCAGACCGACGATGCTGACAGCTGCCAGAACCCAGCCAAACCACTGGACAGGATTCCACCGCAGAACGATCATTAAAATAATGCTGCCTAAAACCACCACGATGGCAAAGATCAAAAGGATCTGCCACAGACAGCCCTCAATACCGGAGCTCCAGTTTGCCAGATAGTCCATAATGATCCGGGTGATGTAGGGATAGACCATATCCACCAGCTCTGTATGGGCAGCGGCAAAGGCACCCAACGCCCAGTTGCACAGCACAACGATCAGGGCAACAAGATAACCACGCCAGTATTTCAAAAGGATCCTCCTCCTTCAAAAAAGAAAAAACAAAGGTGTCTATAAAATGTCACAATATAGTATAACACATTTTTTTATATTTGTCTGCCCCTAATTTAGAAAATTTATAAATTAGAATTTGGCGTTGCAATGGCAACGCAACAAAAACCTCCCTCTGACGAGGGAGGTGGCATTTGCGAAGCAAATGACGGAGGGAGAGAAAAACGATAGATAGCATTCTCTCCCCCTGGCACGGCTGTCGCCGTGCCAGGGGCTGTAAAAAAGTCCCTAAGAAAAAAGGGTTCTATAATAAATGTTGGGGTCAGACTCATTGCCTGACCCCAACATTTATTATAGAACCATACAAATATGTAGGGACACCCGTCCCCGGGTGTCCGCAGACACCGCTTACGGCGGTGTTCCTACGGTCTTTCTTGATAAATTGTTCTATTTTACAACCAATGTCATTAAGTTAAGGCGCACCATCGACAAAGCGATGTCATTCTGAGCAAGCGAAGCGCGTCGAAGAATCCACGCACAAGCAATTTTGTTTCAGATTTAATCGGTGCGAAGATCCTTCGACTCCCGATGGTCGCGCATCGATGACACGGGAATTCGGTAATGTAATCGTTAACTTAATGACATTGATTTTACAACAGTTCCATTTTTTTATTTGTCTGTTTCTGTTGGAATTACAATTTCTCCCTGTTTGCTTTCAAACTCCCGAATACACTGCCGAATTAAATGCAAAATCTGTCCATTTCCTGATCTTCCCTCATATTTTGCAATATAATGAAGCTTATAATGAAGGGTTGGCTCTACTTCAATACCCAAATGCTTGTTATTTTTATTGCGCATAATACACCTCAAAAATCTTAATTTGAGTATATTTTAAGATAATTTTATGCTATACTTGCTATAGTATACTTATTCTAAGTATACATAATTTATATTGAGGTGATAAAAATGGCTGAGTTTTGTTTGGAATGTTGGAATAAAATTATGGAAACGGATGATCCTCCCAAAAAGTATTTGATTTCACGGGAGCTGGATTTGTGTGAAGAATGTGGTCAGTGGAAACCTGTAATCATTCGCGTTAAATGGCGGTATACTTTAACGGAGTGGTTGGCTGAAATATTTGACCGCCTGGAAAATGATGACAAATAAATTTACAGGACGCGTTGCACGATGAATGCAACGCGTCCTAAAAATTATACCATAATATTGCGTAGGGACACCCGTCCCCTGCGGCGTATATTTATTTTGTCGATATATTTGCCTATCGGCAAATACGATATGCTATAAATCCCCTCGCGCCGCAGCGCATATCGAGTGCCTCAGCACGTATCGAGCGCAAAGTGCATATCGAAAATCCAGTTAGGGATTTATATCGCTGTTTTGTGTTCTCAGGAACACAAAATCAAATCGCGCCCTGGGCGATCATGGCGTCGGCAACCTTTTTGAAGCCTGCAATATTGGCGCCTGCCACATAATTGCCTTCCATACCGTACTCCCTGGCCGCTTCGTCCAGCTTGCGGAAAATGTTCACCATAATGTTCTGCAGCTTGCTGTCCACTTCCTCAAAGGTCCAGCTGAGCCGTTCGGAATTCTGGGTCATTTCCAGACCGGACACTGCCACACCGCCGGCGTTGGCAGCTTTGCCGGGAATAAAGTACACGCCCTGCTCCTGCAGGTACTTGGTGGCATCCAGTGTGGTGGGCATATTGGCGCCCTCGCAAACCGCAATACAACCGTTTTGCACCAGCATTTTGGCATCCTCCAGCTGCAATTCATTTTCCGTAGCGCAAGGCAGTGCAATATCACACTTGACAGACCAAACACCCTTGCCCTGGTGATACTGGGCGTTGGGACGGGCCTTCACATACTCGGTCAGTCTTGCCCGCTGCACCTGTTTTACCTGGATCAGGGTTTGCACATCAATGCCGTCCGGATCGTAGACCCAACCGGTGGAGTCGGAACAGGTCACAGGCTTTGCGCCCATTTGCCAGGCCTTTTCAATGGCATAGGTGGCCACATTGCCCGCACCGGACACAGCAACGGTCTTGCCGGCGACCTCCTGTCCGTTGGCGTGGAGCATTTCCTGTGTAATGTACAGCAAGCCGTAGCCGGTGGCCTGAGTCCGTGCCAAGGAGCCGCCGTAGCTGAGACCCTTGCCGGTAAACACACCCTCAAAGGTGGTTTTCAGGCGGCGGTACTGACCGAACAGGTAACCGATCGCCCGGGCGCCTACGCCGATAGCACCGGCAGGCACATCGGTATCCGCGCCGACGTGCTTGTAGAGCTCATTCATAAAGCTTTGACAGAATGCCATAATCTCCCGGTCGGACTTGCCCTTGGGGTCGAAGTTGGAACCGCCCTTGGCACCGCCCATAGGCAGACCGGTCAGAGAATTTTTAAAGGTCTGCTCAAAAGCCAAAAACTTCATTACACCCAAATTCACGGACGGATGGAAGCGCAGACCGCCCTTGTAAGGACCGATAGCGCCGTTCCATTGGACACGGTAGCCGTAATTGACCTGCATCTGTCCCTGATCGTCCACCCAGGGCACACGGAAAATGAATGCCCGTTCTGTCATTGTCAGCCGTTCCAGCAGAGCTTCCCGGCGGTAGAGCTCCTCATTTTGATCGATCACCGGCGCGATGGTTTCCAAAACCTCCTGCACCGCCTGATGAAACTTCGGTTGGGAAGGATTTTGTTCGATCACATGCTCCAGAATCTCATCTACATAACGCATATGCAAGTACCTCCTGCAAAAAATATGGCACTATTGTAACAGAACCAAAAGGAAAATACAACAGTTTTTTGCCTGAAAATGTGTTAAAAATGAAAGTTTACAATTTATACTTTCATAACATTTATGCAAAACCCGTTGTTTTCGGCAGTTTTCTTTCATTTTATCTTTTGATTATGCATTTTCTTGCAAGTAATCTTGCAATACTTAGAAATAAAACCCGGGCAGCACTTGTGCTACCCGGATTCATTGTCAATTGTCAATTGTCAATTCTTTTATTGTCCCCACAGGCCGTTGGGGTATTTGCCTTCCTCGGTCATTGCCTTCAGGGCAGCCACAACCATAGGCTTGTCAGCCGCGTAGGTCACGCCGTACCACTTGTCGGCAGAGCGCAAGACCTTCACAGCAGCCTTATTTTCCTTCAGCAGAGCAGCCACCGTTTTGGGCAGGAAGAATTCAGACTTGATGGGATTATTGGAAACCTCCTCCTTCAGGAAGCCGGGGAAGCGATCCTCCACCTCCTGCAGGAAGCTGGGGGTGTAGCCCCACATATTCATAGAAACCGGGGTTTCCGCGGCCACATCCACCCAGGTCGCGCCGTCATCTTCGGTGTAGTGGATGCCGCCTTCGTACTTTTCAATACGGGTCTGTTCATCGATCTTGGTCAGGTTGCCGTTTTCATTCACGCAGCAGACGCCTCTTGCCACACTGCCGTGATCGGTAACGGTCTTGCCCAGCTGGTAGCCCACCATACAGTAGTCATACACATCGCCGTCCTGGGCGTTGCACAGGTAATCGTACAGCACCTTGTAAGCGGACTTGCCGTAGTAATCGTCGGCATTGATCACCGCAAAGGGCGCGCCGTCGATCTGCTCCTTGGCGCACAGAACCGCATGGCTGGTACCCCAGGGCTTCGCACGGCCTTCAGGGATCTGGAACCACGCAGGGACTTTCTCGATCTCCTGATAGGCATAGCGGATCTCCATAGGGCACTTCTGCAGGCGTGCGCCTACGGTTTCCATAAAGTCCTTCTTAATGGCTTCCTTGATGATGATCACAGCGGTTTCAAAACCGGCTTCGTGGGCATCATACAAAGAGTAGTCCAGAATAGCTTCACCCTGGCTGCCCACCGGATCGATCTGCTTCAGACCGCCGTATCGGCTGCCCATACCGGCCGCCAAAACAACTAATACAGGTTTTTTCATAATGTACTCCTTTTATTAATGTATTACTGGGCTGATTATAATTCCTTTCGTTGTAAAAAGCAAGTTCAAAATCCTATGTTATTAAGGCAAATATGATCTTTTTTAAACTTATTCCAGGAAAATTCACCGATCAGCTCCTGGGCAGTGATGGGATCGGGCGCTTCCGTCAGTCCTGCGCTGTGGGCAAGGATGCCGATCAGCTCCGGGGCAGTCATATGCTGCCGCAGATATCCCAAATCCATATCCTTGTCCCGTTTGCTCAACCGCCGCCCGTCCGGTGCGATCAGCAGTGGCAGGTGGGCGTATTCCGGAGGAGAAAAGCCCAGCAGCTTTTGCAGATACATCTGCCGTGGGGCAGAGCTGAGCAGATCCACACCCCGGACCACCTGGGTCACGCCGCTTTCTCCGTCATCCACCGTCACCGCCAGCTGGTACACATACGCCCCGTCTGCCCGGCGCAGAATAAAATCACCGCAGTCGGTCTGCAGATCTTCCCGGTACAGACCTTGAATACGGTCATCCACCGTCCATAAACCCTCCGGCACCCGGATACGCCAGGAAGGGTCACGGTCAAGGGCTGCCTTTTCAGCATCAGTCAGATCCCGACAGGTGCCGGGATAAACATAAGTACCGTCAGAAAGATGGGGGGCATTGACACTGTGCAGCTGGGCACGGGTGCAGTAGCAGGGATACAAAAGCTTCATATCCATCAGCTTTTCAAAATATTGCCGATATACGGCGGTGCGCTGACTTTGGGGCGTGGCTTCTTCATCGTAAGTAAGTCCCATCCAGGCAAGATCCTGCCGCAGAATTTCCGCGTATTCCGGTTTTGTCCGCTGGGCATCCAGATCCTCCATCCGCAAGATGATGGCGCCCTTTTCACTTCGTACCGCCAGCCACGCCATCAGCGCGGCAAAAGCATTACCCAGATGCATTCTGCCGGAAGGGGTGGGGGCAAACCGTCCCACCGGTGGTTTTCTGTCCAAAGGGTGCACCTCCTTTTTTGCATATTCTATCGCAATATTAAAGGAAAGTAAATATCGGACACTTGAGAAATAGAAAAAGATGTAGTATAATGTACTTTAATGAATTGCCTTACGGCATGAATTGCGCCTGTCGGCGCATTTTATTGGGGCAATTCAAATCATGGAGCAAAGCGAGAAATCATGATGCGACAGCATCAATTCATGACACGAAGTGTCAATTCATAAAACGGAGGCTTTTATGAAAGAAAACGTTTTGATCGATCTGTCTAAACAATTTGCGGTTGATATTGTAAATCTTTGCACCGAAATTAAAGAGCAAAAAAAGGGCAATGTTTTGCTAAATCAGCTTCTCCGCAGCGGTACAAGCATTGGCGCCAATATTCACGAAGCCAATTATGCGTCCAGTAAGGCAGATTTTATCAATAAGTTTCAAATTGCCTTGAAAGAATGCTACGAATCGGATTATTGGCTTGACTTATTTAAAAATACGCATATGATTTCAGAGCAGAAATATGATGAATTGCTTGCAAAATGCAGCAAAATTCGCAAGCTGTTGATTGCATCCATCACCACAGCAAAAACAAACAACTGATTTAATGATGATTTGCCTTACGGCATGAATTGGCTTCGCCATGATTTGCCTTACGGCATGAATTGCGCCTGTCGGCGCATTGGAAGGAGGGATCGTAATGGCTTTGGATCCGGAAGAACTGAAAAAGCGCCGTGCGCAGCGAAAAGCCCAGCGGCTTGCCGCTCAAAGAAAACTGATCATCCGGCTTTGTATTGCCGGCGCGGTCCTTCTGCTGTGCGGCATTCTGATTTTGTGCGTATCCTTAAAAAACAATTCTTCAAATACGGAGCAGCCCATAGAGTCGCCCGGTGTTTCTCAAACCGCCCCGGCAGCATCAGACACTGAAACAGAACCGGAAACTGTCCCGGACCCCACTACGGTGGTGCATTTTGCCGCTGCCGGTGACCTGAATGTGACCGCTAAGGTGGTGGCAGCAGGCGGTTCTGATTACGATTATACCGACGTTTTTATGGATGTAGCCTGGCTTTTGGCTGATGCGGACCTGGCAACTGTTAATTTCGAGGGCAATCTATGCGGTGCGCCCTACGGCTCATCGGCTTCCGCCCCCCAAAGCTTAATGACGGCTTTAAGCCGCGCCGGTGTGGATATGGTGCAGCTTGCCAATTCCTATGCCATCAACCGGGGCGTTTCCGGCCTGATCTCCACCATCGACGGCGTGCGGCAGGCAGGTATGGAGCCGGTAGGTGTGTTTACCGACGCCGCCGATCATAAAGAAAAGCAGGGCTTTTCTTTGTTTGAAGTAAACGGCGTCCGTATTGCCGTAGTGTCCTTTACCAAGGGTATGGACGGCACCACCTTGCCTCCGGGCAACGAAAAATGCGTCAATGTGCTGTATTCCGATTATGACAGCGTCTATCAGACCGTTAACGAGGAGGCCATCACCACCGTTTTGGAGGCGGTGGCGGATGAAGCCCCGGATATTACCGTTGCGCTCCTTCACTGGGGCAGCGAATACAACGACAACATCAGCAATTCTCAAAAAAAGATCGTTAATCTGATGCAGAAAAACGGCGTGGATGCCATTATCGGCACCCATCCCCACTATGTGCAGCAGATCACCTTTGATCAGGAAACCGGTATGCTTGTTGCCTATTCCCTGGGCGATTTTGTGAGTGATGCTGCCCGCTCCGGTTCTGAGTACTCCATCATACTGAATTTGGAGATCACAAAGGATCACGCAAGCGGCGTTACCACCATCACCGGCTATGATTACACCCCCATCTACACCGTGGCAGAGGGCAATGAGCCTGTCCGGGTGATGCGGATCCGGGAGGCAATGACCGCCTTCGAAAACGGACATATGAATGCGGTGAGCAAAGAGATCTACGACGGTATGGCCTATGCCCTGGAGCGCATCGAAGCCCGCATCACTGGGGAATAAAACCACTGTCCGCAAAAAATATTAACAAAAAAAGATCAGCACATTTTGCTGATCTTTTTTGCTTTGGACACCCCTCAGGGGTGTCCAAAGCGTTTAAATTGAGGGGTGACTCTGCTGAGCCACCCCTTTCGGTAACCGATGATTAATTATTAGCCGCCGAAGACGCTCAGCAGGAAGCCTGCGGCGATGGCGGAGCCGATAACGCCGGCCACATTGGGGCCCATGGCGTGCATCAGCAGGAAGTTGGAAGGATTAGCCTTCTGACCTTCCACATTGGTAACACGGGCTGCCATCGGCACTGCGGAAACACCGGCAGAGCCGATCAGGGGGTTGACCTTACCCTTGGTGACCCAGCACATAACCAAGCCGCCCAGCAGACCGCCGACCGTAGACAGAATGAAGGCGCAAACGCCCAGCAAAACGATGGACAGGGTCTGAAGGGTCAGGAAGTTGGAGCCAACCATCGTGGCGCCAACAGCGGTGGACAGCAAAATGGTAACGATGT
>CAZLLC010000024.1:0-19167 GCA_964560245.1 uncultured Oscillospiraceae bacterium
TGAACCTGTATGTACTGGGCATCAAGACCCAGCCGGCAAGCAGGACTGTCAAAGCCGGCGCAACAGCCAAATTTACAGTGGCAGCTACCGGCAGGGGCCTGACCTTCCAATGGCAATATCGCACTTCCTCCAGCGGCAGCTGGAAAAATGTGTCTGTAGCCAGCGGCAAAACTGCCAACTACTCCCTGACCGCGGCAGCCCGTCACAACGGCTACCAGTACCGGTGTAAAATCACCGATTCTGCCGGAAATGTTATTTATACAAAAACAGTCAAATTAACAGTTAAATAACGACCAACCGCCCACCGGATTTCCCGGTGGGCGGTTTGCATATGTAAAGTGTTGCAAAATTGATGAATTATTGTTTAGCGCACCATCGAAGGAGTAAAGGCTCCCCTTTGAGGGGAGCTGTCAAATTGCCGATATTGGCAATTTGACTGAGGGTTGGAAACATCTCGTAACGTAGATGTTTCACCCTTCCGTCAAAAATCAAATAGATTTTTGACACCTCCCCTCAAGGGGAGGCTTTAGAGCAGTGCGGTTACTTCAGTGGTGCTTTTGCGGAAGGCATATATACCTTCCCTACGGACGCGGAGGGATAATGTAGGGGCAGATAAAACTCGGCCCCTACATTATGTGAATTATGCGACAGAAAACGACTGATTTGTTACGAACATTCCGTTAAAATAGATGCTAATGTTGTAATTGCCTGGATTTTCAGGAATGGTGGGAATATCCAGCTCGCAGTAGTTTTTATACCACATATTGCTCCAGGCTTCTGTGCTGGATGTGATGCTGACGATCTGTCCGTTTTCGTCTGTAATAACGAATGCAGCCACAACGTCCTCATAAGACACATCATAGGTTCTGTTCAGGAAAACGACAAAAGCGGCGTTTGTTCCTGCTGCAAATGTGGTGGTGTAAGAGGTCACGTCTTTATGTGTCCAGCTGCTGCCGGAAGGACGCTCACACATAAAGAATTGCAGATTGCTTCGTTCAATCACATTTCCGGAATAATTCACAGTAAAGTCCTGTGCTTCAGGTGTTTCGCAGACAAACGGCGCACACACGGTGGCAGACGGATCCGACGAGCGAATGGAGATGGTATACTTTGCGCCGGGGATGGCAGGCTGAATGATCGCTTTATTTTCTGTACTGGTGGTACTCAAAACAAGCTCGGAATTGTTGACTGTGTAGGAAACGATCCAGTTTTCAACAGCAGCAGAGGAATTCCAGCTCAGATTGATGATACCCGGGACAGATGTATCAGCGGCCAGATCCATAACAGTCACAGAGTTTTCTCCAACGGTTGCCCGCTGACATACACTTTGTCCAACTGCGGTTACTTCTACAGTAAAGCTGCTGGCAGAATTCAGGTTCTCAAACACAGCAGATGTTTCCTGTGTGGTGATGGTCTGGTCGTAATCAGTACCGTTGTAGCAGCGAACAGTCCAGCTTTCCACATTTACGGATTCCGGCGCAGACCATTCAGCAGAGAGCTTGCCGTCATAACAGCCAGTGATGAACAGGTTGTTTGCCTGGATGATCTCGGAAGCTGTAAAGGTGATCTGCTGAGGTTGCGCAATAAACAGATCATCTTCCGGAGCAAGAGTTCCGGTGTAGACCTTGTGTTCTTCCAGATCGGTTATGGTCAGGGTGTGACCGGCAAATGTGACGGAATTAACTTCTTCGCCCTGGGTACTGTAGCTGAATATCCAATTTTCAGAATCAGGACCGGTAATGGTAAAGTTCAGGATCGCCGTTCCGGGTGTGCTGCCGGTTACAACGGAGCATTGAACAAAGGCGGTTTCCTCTGGTGTAAAGTAATTGGATGTGACCTGACCGTCCAAAAGATGCAGTCCTTTGATCTGAACAGAAACAGTGTAGCCCGTATTGGCAAGCAGACCGGAGAACTCGGCCTTACTGTCCACAACCGGTACAGTAACGGTTTTGCCGTAAATATCTGTGCAGGTCACAGTCAGATCTTCTTCATTGGCATCAGAAACAACAAAGACCGTAAGTTGATCCTTGCTGCCCACAAGCTTCAGCTGCTCCACATTCTTTTGCACGTAAAACAGGTAGAACAATACGCCGCCTGCTATAATGGCACAAGACATCAGGATCAGTAAAAGGTTGCGAAGCCAATGAGATTTCTTGGGAGGATCGGGCTGATTGATTTCTTCCTCCTCAAGTTCTTCCAATTCAGTTTCCTCGGGATCTTCTGCCGGTTCTTCCGTTTCTTCGTCCGCTTCTTCTGCCCATTCTTCGGATTCCTCATTAACAGGTAAAACGATCTCTATCGGCTCCGGCGCTACAACAGGCTCCGGAACATCCATAGCTGCCAGTTCATCTGCCTGAGAAAGGATCTGACTGACTTCCTCGCTTACTTCATCGTAGGAGATGTCCTGCGTATCCACGATGATTTCCTCTTCCGGTTCTTCTATGGTTGCTTCCTGCGCTTGCTCGGTGATGGCAGACGCTTCTTCTGCTTCCGTAATCACTTCAGCGGTTTCTTCGGTTACAGCTTCATCGGCAGGAGCTTCTTCGGCGGTTTCTTCATCAGCAGAGTCGGCGACATCTTCACCGGGAACATCCGCTTCAGTTACCGCTTCATCTATAGCTTCCGGTTCTTCACTGTTGTCAGTGATCTGTGTGGATTCCGTATCAGCAGATTCAGTATGATCTTCTGTTACAGGTTCTTCTTCGGAAATTGTTTCCTCAGGCTCCGGTTCAGCAGCAGGAACGATGGGTGCATCAGAAGCACCGTTTTTCTGCATATAGCTAACAAGCATCTGACCCATTTCAGCAGGTGTTTGCCATCGTTCTTCCGGATCAAAACTGCAGGCCTTAAGAATGATCTGTGACAATTCTTCGTCGGCATATTTTGGAGCCGTCAGCGGTTCTTCGGAACGAACAGGCAGTTCACCGCCGTTATAGATCTGGTATAGGATCATACCAAGTGCGTAAACATCGGTTGTCTGACTGATGGAGGAGAAAGCATCCTTGATCTCCGGGGGTGTATAGGTACCAATGTAATGATCCGGAATTGTTGCGTATTTCAGTGCTTTCAGGCTTACAAAGCCCAGATCGCTGATTTTATATTCACCGTTCATCGTAACATAAATGTTACTGGGCTTCAGGTTAATAAACAGATAACCGCTTCTTCGGCAGGCATTCAGCGCGGCACAAATGTCCAGACCAAAATTCAAAGCATCCAGCTGTGTCAGCGGCTGCTTAACAAACTGTTTTTCCAAAGAGCGCTTGTAATTAGCCAGGATGTAAACATCGTAGCCGGTTTCATCTTCCATTGGAACTGCCTGAAAACCGGCGCAAGGCAGAAAACCCTCCTGACGGGAAAGGTTCTGCAGTGTTTCCAGTTCCCGAACGATTTCATTGGCGCGGTCTTCATAATACTTTTGCGCGGCATCCTTGTCAGATAAGGCACCGGTTAGTAAAAGCGCATCCAACTGGGTTGGGGAAGGGGGCAGGGAAATGATTTTTACAATATACTTGTCCTGGGTTTGCTGGTCCATAGCCGGGCAGCAGCGAATACCGTGATGCTCGGATATGGGATCGCCCATAATAAAATTATCAAGTAATGGCGAGATCAGCTTGGTTTCAGACACAATTATCGCCTCCTTTTGAATACTTCTTATATGATAAAATAAATTTACAAAAAATGCAACAAGTTTGTTGTTGTTTTATTCAGCAAGAAATGCTATAATATGAAAAAATAACAGTATGCGCCAGAGCATCAGAATGGAGGTTCAATTATGAGTAAGGTAATTTGTGACATTTGCGGCACTTCTTATCCGGATACCGCATCCCAGTGTCCTATCTGCGGCTGCGTTCGTTCCGCGGATACAGCTGCAATCAGCAGCAGTGAGGAGAGAACGGGTGAATATACATACGTAAAGGGCGGTCGCTTTTCTAAAAGTAATGTACGCAAGCGCAATCAGGCGGCTTTAAAAACATCCGGTGAAGAGAAGAAGGATCCTAACAAGAAAATGATGGGCCTGATCATCGTTCTTGTGAGCCTGATTTTAATCGTGGCGTTGATGATCGTTTTTGTTATTTCGGATATTACCAAGCGTCGCGATGAGATCACGCAAAATGAAACTACAGAATATACGACGGAGCCCTGCACCGGCTTGCGCCTTTCTCAGATCGATATCGTGATGAACGCTGTTGGCGAGGTGTGGCTGCTGGAGGCAACTCCTACACCTGCTACCACAACGGATGAGATCATTTTCTCAAGCGATAATACAGAGGTTGCAACCGTTTCTGCTTCCGGTCAGATCACCTGCATCGGCGCCGGTCAGGCAGTCATCACAGTTACCTGCGGTGACCAGACTGCTGAATGCCGTGTTAAGTGCGTGATCGAAGAAGAGGAAACTACAGAATTGCCCACAGTTGCGCCTGTGCAGATTCATCTGAACCGCACATCTATGACATTGAGCATTGCAGGTGTGAAATGGACACTCTATTCCGGTGATATTGCGGTGGAGGATATCACTTGGACCAGTGACGATCCTGCTGTCGCAACCTTTGAAAACGGTGTGGTCACCGCTATTGCTGAGGGTGTGACCAATGTACACGCCACATATAACGGCATAACCACCAGCTGTGAAGTCATTTGCAAGTTTGAAGACCCCACCGCGGAAAACAGTGAAGGAAACGGTGAAAATCCTGATGAAACAACGGCTACCGTTGTAGGTGAACTGGAGCTTTACACCCAGTATGGCAACAAGATCCCCTACAATGAAGATCTGAAGGCCTATGATGTGACGGTTGCTGTTGGCAGTAAGGTGGGGCTGATTTTGAAGGATGCCTCCGGTAATGCTGTTACTTTGGATTGGACTGTTACAACCGGTACTTCCTGCACAGTGGAAGGAAACTATGTGAAGGTTGAAAACTCTACGGAAAACTGTATGGTAACGGCAGAATATAACGGCGTAACTTATTCCTGCTATATTCGCACAGTCAATTAAATTTAAAAGCCCGGGCAGCAAAAAAGCTGACCGGGCTTTTGCGTCCGTTATTCGCCTTCAATCTTGTTCTGGAATTTGCGGAAAAGAATTGTAATGCACCACAGACCTGCAAGACCCACAAGGGCATAAATGATGCGGCTTACAACAGCATCCTGACCGCCAAAGATCCAGGCTACAAGGTCAAATTTGAAAAGACCGATCAGCCCCCAATTAAGAGAACCAATGATGGAAAGAATCAGCGCAATGGTATCCATAATATTTACCTCCATTTATTTGGTTGGATATGCCTATAATGCCCGTTTTTTGCTTTTCTATACGAAACCGTATTGCAAAAGGCCGGATTATTTTGTATAATGTAAAAAAACAGAATGAGGGTTTGATATGACTACATTATATGAAGGCGCATTCGCTAAACTGAATTTAACCTTGGATGTGTTGGACAAGCGCGAAGATGGCTATCACGATATCAAAAGCATTATGCAGACTGTTTCAATTCGTGATGATATTGAGATCGACATAGGTACAGGCAAATCCTGGACTTTGTGGTGTGATAAAGAGGGCGTTCCCACTGATCACCGCAATTTAGCCTGGAAGGCTGCCGAGGCGTTTTTTGCCGCTTCCGGGAAAGATCCGGACGGCTTAGCCATCCGCATTACGAAGCGCATACCGATGGAAGCCGGACTTGCAGGCGGCAGCGCGGATGCTGCTGCAGTGCTGCGGGCTTTAAACAGACACTATGATGCACCGTTTTCCATTTTGGCACTTGCTGAAATCGGCGCTTGTGTTGGAAGTGATGTTCCTTTTTGCGTGGTATGCGGTACAGCGATGGCAGAGGGCAGGGGAGAAAGATTGAGAAAGCTTCCGAATATGCCGGATTGCTTTTTTGTTGTCTGCAAGCCGGAGTTTTCATCTTCTACGCCGACCCTGTATAAAAAGATCGATGAAATGACTATTGCTAAAAGGCCGGATCACCAAGATGTTGAAGGTGCGCTGTATTCAGGAGATCTGGGCACCATCGCTCAAAATTTGTGCAATGTATTTGATCCGCTTGTGACTCAGGAGCATTTGGAGCTGAATTATATTAAATCCATTTTTAACAGCTACGGTTCTGTAGGTCAGCAGATGACCGGCTCCGGTTCGGCAGTATTTGCTATTGTGGAAAATTTTGAATATGCAGCGGTGATCTGCAATATGCTGCGGGAAAATTATCCACAAGTATTTATATGTAAGCCTGTATGATCCTTTGCCTGTATCGGCTTGCCGGTACAGGCATTTTTGAAAAATGAGGTTATTATTATGCTCACATTGCTTTTAGGCACAGACTGGAAATGCAATAGAAGAATTATTATGCAGATGCTGGCGGAGGATGTTGCGGAAGAAAAAGCCGGTTGCATTCTGATGGTACCGGAGCTTACCAGCCATCAGGCGGAACGGGAGCTTGCGCGTTTTGCCGGTGATACAGCAAGCCGTTTTGCGGAAGTTTTGTCCTTTACCCGGCTGGCAAAGCGTGTGGCGGAGGAAACCGGGCATAAAAATTTAGAATGCTTGGATAATGGCGGACGGGTGGTTGCTATGGCTGCGGCAGCAAGACAGCTGCACAGTAAGCTGAAGGCATATGCCGCGGTGGAAACAAGACCGGAGTTTTTAACCGGTATGCTGGATGCGGTGGATGAATTTAAGCGTTGCTGCATTACCTCCCGTGATCTTATGGAGGCTTCGGCACAGACGCAGGGGAATTTAGCGCAAAAGCTGGAGGAGCTTGCACTTCTTCTGGAAGCATACGACAGTATTTGTGCCGGTGGAAAGCGAGATCCCAGAGATCAGATGACCTGGTTGCTGGAACAGCTGGAGGACGGTGATTTTGCGGAAAAGCACAGCTTTTATTTTGATGCGTTTCCCGATTATTCCCGGCAGCATATGGACATTCTTTGTCACTTGATCTTACATAGCCCGGAAGTTGTGGTCAGTTTGAACTGCGATATGCCCGGTTCCAATGCTATGGCATTTGAAAAGTCCGGAGAAACCGCGGCGGACATTATTGCTTTTGCCAAGAGAAACAATGTGCAGATCAAAACTGTTTATGCAGAATCTGAATGCACCCCTTTGAATATTGTGGCAAACAGCCTGTTCCAGGGTGATATTAAAGAAGCCACAGCATCAAGCTGCCTTCGTGTTTGCAGCACAGACTCCGTTTACAGCGAATGTGCTTGCGTGACTGAACAGATCGTGGGCTTGGTGCAGCAAGGCTGCCGTTATCGGGACATCAGCGTTGTTTGTACTGATATTGCAGCCTATAAAGGTCCGATCCGGTCTTTATTTGAAAGAGCGCACATTCCGCTTTATCTGTCAGGCACAGAGGATATTTTGGATAAGACTGTGATCCATACTGTATTGGCTGCGCTGGATGCTGCGATCGGCGGTTTTGCTCAGAAGGATGTATTCCGTTATCTTCGTTCTGCCCTTTCTCCTGTTGGTATGGAGCTTTGCGACCGTATTGAAAACTATGCTATTTTATGGTCTATTGATGGCAATAGCTGGCTGCAGGATTGGCAGAGGAACCCCAGAGGTCTTGTGGACGGATGGACAGAACGTGATCGGGAAAAGCTTAATGAATTGAATCAGGGACGAATCAAAGCACTGCAGCCGCTGGAACGGCTGCACACCGGTTTCAAAAACGCAATTGGCATCCAACAGCAGGTAAAGGCTCTTTATGCTTTTTTAGAGGAAATACGCCTTGAAAAATGTTTGCAGGATTTGGCGCAGCAGATGGATGAACAAGGTGACAACAGAAATGCCCAGATGCTCAGTCAGCTTTGGGAGATCCTGCTTGGCGCTTTGGAGCAGCTTTATGATGTTCTGGGCGATACAAGCTGGGATGCAGATACATTTGTAAGGCTTCTGAAGCTGCTGTTGAGTCAGTACGATGTGGGAACCATCCCTACAGTACTGGATGCGGTAACGGTTGGTCCTGTCAGTGCTATGCGCTGTCAAAAGTCCCGGCATTTGTTCATTTTAGGTGCGTCAGAAGGTGTTTTTCCAAGCTACGGCAGTTCAGCCGGTGTGCTTAATGATCAGGAACGGTCTGTTTTGCTAAAGTTGGGGGTTGCCATCAATCCCGGTGCCATTGACGGTCTGCAAACGCAGTTTTCTGAAATACAGGAGGTTTTTTCCGGAGCAACGGATTCTGTCACCGTATTTTGCTCTGACGGTCAGCCTTCTTATATTTATTCAAGACTGAAGAAAATGGCCGGTACGGAGGAGGATATTGTACCTGCCTTGGGCGCAGCTTTGACAGATCCTAAAGAGGCAGCAGCATATCTTGTGCGAAACAATGGCAAAAAAGAAGCGGCGGAATTAAACGTTTCTGAGCTTTATGATGCAGTAAATAATTGTAAGGATCATACGCTTGGTGCAGTTGATCAGGCGCATATTCAGCAGCTATACGGCTCTAAGCTGCAGCTTTCAGCTTCTCAGATCGACAAGCTGGCAGACTGCCGCCTGTTTTACTTCTTAAGATACGGTTTGAGAGCGCAAGAGCGAAAACCTGCCAGCATTGATCCGGCTGAATTTGGAACCTATGTTCACGCGGTTTTGGAAGAATGCGGTCGGGCAGTTGTGGAATTGGGCGGCTTTAAAAATGTTTCATTGGAGAAAACACTGGAGGTTGCCGCTGATATAAGCACCCGGTATTTTGCTGAACGGTTCAGTCAGATGCAAACGGAAAGACTATCCTATCATTTCAATAAGAATACCCGGGAAGTGGAAATGATCGTCCGGGAGCTGTGGGATGAAATGCAGCAATCCCAATTTCAACCCGCTGATTTTGAACTGGGCTTTGGTGATGAAATGGATATGCCTGCAGTTCCGATTACAGGAAAGACCCTGCAGGCACAGCTTCGTGGCTTTGTAGACCGGGTGGATATTTGGGAGCATAACGGGCGGAGCTATATCCGCGTGGTGGACTATAAAACAGGTAAAAAAGATTTTGACTATTGCGATGTCTTTAACGGCATTGGCTTGCAGATGTTGCTTTACCTGTTTGCGTTGGAGGATGGGGGGCAGGAGCTGTACGGAGATCAGATTTCCGTTGCCGGTGTTCAGTATTTTTCGGCAAGAGTTCCCATCGTTGCTGCTGATGGTTCAGTGACGGCAGAGGAGGCATCGCGGCTGCATGCCGCAGATTTCCGCAGGAAGGGCTTACTGTTATCTGATGATGAAGTTCTTCATGCAATGGAGCCTTCCGAAAGCTTTACACGGCTTTGCTGTAAGAAGAATAAAGACGGTTCGATTTCCGGTGATATTGCATCAAAGCAGCAGTTTGTTGAACTCAAAAAGTATGTATTCAAGCTGCTTGAAAAAATCGTGGACGAGATCGCTTCCGGCAATGTCACGCCCAATCCCTATACCCGTGGCGCCAGTCATAATGCCTGCGCTTACTGTCCTTACGGTGCGGTGTGTCACCCGGAGCAGGTGGAAGGCAGAAGAAATTATCAAAAAATGACTGCGGATCGTTTCTGGGAGGAGATCAGAAAGGAGTTGGATGAAAATGGCTGAAAATTTAACACTTCAGCAGAAAATGGCTGTGGAAAACCGTGGCGGTAAGCTGCTTGTTTCAGCCGCAGCCGGCTCCGGTAAGACCAAGGTTTTGGTAGATAGACTGCTTTTACATCTAACGGAAAACAACGGTAATGTCAACATTGATGATTTTCTCATTATTACGTACACAAAAGCCGCAGCAGCAGAGCTTCGGGGCAAAATTGCCGCAAAGATTAACGAACGGTTGGCAGAACAGCCGGGTAATAAGTTTTTGCAGCGGCAATTACAACGGCTTTATCTGACTAAGATCTCCACTGTTCACGCCTTCTGCGCAGACCTTCTTCGGGAGTATGCGTACCGGTTGGATATTCCCGGAGATTTTCGGGTGGCTGAAGAACGGGAAACACAGCTTTTGCAGCTTCAGATTATTGATAAAATGATGGAAGAAGCCTATGAATCCGCTGACGAAGATTTTATTACATTTATTGATTCTCAGGAGTTAGGCAGAGATGACCGTTCCATTCCCGGTATTATACTGCAGGTCTACAATAGCGCCCGATGTCATATCGATCCGGATGCCTGGCTGCAGAAATGTGTGAATGACAGCAGTGTAGAGGCTCTATCCGATGCTTCTGAAACGGTTTGGGGGCAGTATCTGATCAAAGATCTGCATCAATATCTTCAAATGCAGATCGATGCTTTTGAAAAATGCGTAATACTTGCAGAACAAAACGGCACGATGGAGAAGCCTGCCGCCTTGATGCGTGATACGGTGTATCAGTTGAAAACACTGTATAGTTTGAAGCATTGGGATGACATTGTAGAGCATAAAAGTATTGACTACGGCAGAATGGTCTTTTCTAAGAATTGCACGAATCAGGAGCTTGCAGAGCGCATCAAAGCAGTTCGAACAAGCTGCAAAAAAACCCTGGAGAAAAAGCTGCTTCCTTTTGCTGACAGCAGTCAGCAGGTTTTGAAGGATCTTGCGCAATGCTCATCAGCCATCCACGGTTTGGTTAGCTTGGTTAAAAAATTTTCGGATTCTTATGATCGGGCGAAGAAAGCGCGAAGGATCCTGGATTTTGGCGACTTGGAGCATAAAACACTGGATCTTCTTGTGGGTAAAAACCGCCGTGAGATCACTGCTTTGGCAAGAGAGATCGGAGACCGTTTCTTTGAAATAATGGTGGATGAATACCAGGATTCCAATGCTGTTCAGGATGCGATTTTTTCGGCCCTGACAGATAAACGGCAGAACTGTTTTATGGTTGGCGATGTGAAGCAATCCATTTATCAGTTCCGTTTGGCAGATCCGGAGATATTTTTAGATAAGTACAATACTTATCAGTCTGTTGAAGATGCCAAGCCCGGTCAGGGGCGAAAAATTATGCTCAGCAGTAATTTCCGCTCTGCCGGTAATGTGATCAGTGCAGTCAATGCGGTATTTGAATACTGTATGTCACCGGAAGTGGGCGGCTTGTCTTATGGAGAGGATGAACTTCTTCGGGAGGGGATTCCCCATTGCAGTGTCGATGAACCGGAAGTGGAGCTTGCGGTCGTATCCGTTCAGGAAGATACCTATGAAGAAGAAGCGTCTTATGCAGCTCAGCGTATTACAGAGCTGCTGGACGGCACACATATGGTGCGTCAGGGAGAATATCTTCGTCCTATCACAGCTGATGATATCGTAATTTTGCTTCGTTCCCCCGGTTCCGTAGGAGGTCATTTCCGCCATGCTCTGGAAAACAGAGGAATTCGCGTAAATTTTGGCGGTGGAATGGATCTGCTGCAGACGGAAGAGGTCGGTTTTGTTCGGTCGATGCTGCAGATCATTCGCAATCCTCTGCAGGATATTCCCCTTGTAGCTGCACTGACAAGCAGGATCCTGTGCTTTACAGCGGATGAACTGGCGGTGATCCGCGCTCAAAATAAGGGCCGGACACTCTATGATTGTCTGAAAGGATCAGATAGTAATAAGGCCACAGATTTTCTTGAATTGCTTCGTGGACTTCGGCAGGATTCCAGAATCTGTACAGTTTCGGAATTGATCGATCGGGTGTTTGCTTCTACGAGGCTGGACAGTATTTTCTCTTCTTTTGAAGACGGCGCAGTTAAACGGGGGAATTTGCAGGCATTTTGTCAATTGGCCGTTGATTTTGATCAAACAGGACAAAAGGACTTGGGGTATTTTCTCGATTATTTGGATTCTTTGGAGGAAAAAGGACTGATAACAGGCACAGAGCATAATGTTTCCGGTGCTGTGACGATTATGAGTATTCATAAATCCAAGGGTCTGGAGTTTCCGGTGGTATTTCTGTGCGGCTTGTCCCGTGATTTCAACAGGGAAGATGCCCGGGCACAGGTGCTGTGCAATCGGGAATTGGGCATCGGTATGAACTGTGTAGATCTTGATAACCGTGTGCGTTATCCGTCGGTTGCAAAAAAGGCAATTGCTACAAAGATCCTTTCTGACAGTCTTTCTGAGGAAATGCGGGTGTTGTATGTGGCGATGACCCGTGCAAAGGATCGGCTGATTATGACCTATGCGGTTCCCAATCCTGAAAAGGATATTCAAAACATCGTCAATCGAATAGATCTTTGTGACCGCCGTATGCTTACATCCGGTGCTAACTGTCCTGGTACCTGGATACTGATGACAGCGCTTTCAAGAACAGAGTCCGGCGCCTTGTTTTCCCTTGGCGGCAGGCCGGATAATGTGTCCGTTCAGGACCGTCCCTGGTCAGTAAAGATAGAAGAAGCCTTTGTCGGTGAATGTTCTGAGGCTCAGGCAGAGGAAGAACATGAAGCCGTGATCATTGAGACCCAGCGGATGAAACAAGGACTGGCGTTTGTTTATCCGCATTTAGCAGCAACCTCCTTTGCGTCCAAACAGACGGCTACTCAATTAAAAGGTCGGCAGAAGGATCAAGAAGTGGCCGAGAATACACAGCCGCCGAAGACTTATGCAAGAACCTGGCGCAAGCCCAGCTTTGCTGCAAAACAGGAAGCTTCCGGCATAGATTACGGTAATGCGGTCCACGCCATAATGCAGCATATCAAATTCGATCGTTGCGGTGATCTGCCCGGCGTTGAACAGCAGATCGCCAGACTGGTTGAAGAAAAGCATATAACCCAACAGATGGCTGAATTAGTGGATCCAACTGTCATATATAGCTTCTTTACAACGGATTTGGGTAAAAAGATCCGTCAGTCAACCAATGTTCTTCGGGAGTTTAAGTTCTCTATTTTGGACGATGCTGTAAAATATGACGGGGCTATAAGCGATGACCGAATCTTGCTGCAGGGCGTTATCGATTGCGCATTGATCGAACCGGAAGGAATTACCGTTATTGATTTTAAAACCGATCGTGTGACTGCGGAGAATATACAGCAAACCGCGGAAGAATACCGTATGCAGGTTACGGCCTACGCAGATGCGCTAAACAGAATTTACAAAAAGAAAGTGGTTTCAGCACAGCTATATTTTGTAAGAGTAGGACAATTTGTTTCTGTTTTATAAAAATGACCGCCGAGAAAAATCTCGGCGGTTATTTTTAGCGGCACTGCTTGTTTTGGTTATTTTCGTTCTTGTTCTGATTGCTGTTCTGCTGATAGTTCTGATTGCTGTTCTGATTTGCTTTATTGTTCTGCTTGTTGTTCATAGCTGAAAACCTCCTGATTTTAATGGCGGAAATACCGCTTTTATAACTTACCCCAAGATTCAGGATTTATCCTTTGCTTTAAAAATCAGTGCAGCTAAAAGCCCGGCAAAAACAGCCGCTGTGATACCACCGGCGGCAACTTTCAGTCCGCCGGTAAAAACACCGACAAGACCGTCCTGATCAACGGCCTCTTTTACACCCTTTGCCAACAGATTTCCAAAACCGCTTAAAGGAACTGTTGCACCGGCACCTGCAAATTCTGCAAAAGGTTTATAAACGCCGACAGCGCCGAGTATGACACCGATGACTACATATCCAACAAGGATCCTTGCAGGTGTGAGCTTGGTTTTATCGATAACGATCTGCCCAATGGCACATAATGCACCACCAATAAAAAATGCGATCAAATATTCCATCAGCAATTGCTCCCTTCTATGGCTACGGCGTGACATACACCGGGGATAGAAAGACCCTGTTGCGTGGAGGTAGGGGACAGAAGCGCGCCGGTTCCGCAGAACAGGATCCTTTTGAGTTTTCCGGTGTTGAGCTTATTCAGCAAATATCCGCATAGCGTCACCGCGCTGCAGCCGCAGCCTGAGCCTCCGGAATGAACGTCCTGTTTCATAGGATCAAAAATCAGAGTGCCGCAATCGGTCAGTTTTCCACCAATAGAAATACCGCTTTGAGAGCATAATGTGATCAAAAGATCCTTTCCTTGCTGACCTAAATCACCGGTAACGATCAGATCATAGTAGCTTGCATCCACAGAAAAATCCCGGAAGTGGGCCGCAATGGTTTCTTTTGCAGCCGGTGCCATTGCCGCACCCATATTGTTTGCATCCTTGATGCCTAAATCTGTGACCGTTCCTATGGTGCAGCCGATAACACGGGGGCCGCTCCCTTTTTGGCAAAGCAGTGCTGCTCCCGAGCCTGTCACAGTCCATTGTGAAGTAGGGGGACGCTGTCCGCCGTAATTCAGGGGGAAGCGATATTGCCGCTCTGAGGAAGCAAAATGAGAGGAAGTCATAGCAACAACTTTATCGGAAAATCCGCCGCCTACAGTCATTGCTGCAAGCAGCAGGCTTTCAGACATTGTAGAACAGGCACCGTATAGTCCAAGGTGGGGGATATTCATATTCCGTAAAGAAAAAGATGAACCGATGCATTGATTCAACAGGTCACCGGAAAAGACCAGCCCAAAATCCCGGGGATGCATACCTGCTTTCTGTGCCAGGGTATTTAAAACGATCTGCTGCATCTTCTTTTCGCCCTGTTCCCAGGTTTTTTGTCCAAAATAAGAATCCTGAACGGTTACATCGAAATAGTTGGACAGCGGGCCTTCAGCTTCTTTCTTACCGGCTATACTTGCCCAATTCGTAATAACAGGAGGTTCTTTCAGCCGAAAGCTCTGTCTGCCGACTTTTTGGTTTTCCATTTTGTCACATCCTTTTGTTATAGTATGTGACAAATTATAAGAATAATTAAAAAAATCGATCCCGCAGTAAAAACATTCTGCAGGATCGATATGGATTATAAGATCAAACAGATCAAGCCTGTTGCACCTTCGTTTACAACTCTGGAAAGCGTGCCCCGGAATTTGGCGCGTACATCTTCCGGCGTGCGGACGACCTTTGAAGTGATCCCTTCCTGGATCATCGCATAAACAGATTTGCCGAAAATATTGCTCTGCCACAGCTTATCCGGGTCTTCGCCCATCAGATAGTCGATCAGATCCTGAGACTGTTTTTCATCACCCACCATAGGGCTGATCTGGGTATCAATATCCACACGGATCATATGGATAGACGGTGCACTGGCTTTTAGCTGCACACCGTAAGCTCCGTTTTTGCGGATGATCTCCGGTTTTTGCAGTGTCATTTCTTCAGCTGATGGCATTACGATGCCATAACCGGTGGCATTCACAGAAGACAGTGCGTCTGCGATTTTCATATACTCTTGTTTGATCGCTGTAAGCTCTGTCAGTATAGACAACAGCTGACCGTCATTTTCAATGGAAATGCCTGCTTTATTGCTGAGAATTTCATAAAACAGCTTCTCCGGAAATGTAACAGCGCAGATCACGTTGCCGTTACTTAGATCAACGCCACGGATAGTGAAATCCAAAACCTGCTCCAGCTCTTTTAACTTAGAAAGGGTCGTTTCTGCCTGTGCCAGCATACCGATCTGCTGTGCTCTTGTAATCAGGGCTTCGTATAGCGCTGCCTTGACGGGGTGATCCTGTTCCAATACATCCATCCAGCGGGGAAGATGTACCTGCAGCTGTGTCATTGGGAAAGCATACAGTAAAGATTTGAGCAAATCAGAAATATCATCTGTTGTCATAGCCTGACAGTCTGCGATCATAGCAGGAACATCAAGTGTATCTTTTAAGTATTCCTGAACAGAACGGGCTTCTTCTGAATGCGGATATTTGGAATTGATGATCACCAAAAACGGTTTTCCTGTACAGCGCATATCCTCAATAGCCCGGCGTTCTGCGAGAATATAATCAGATCGGGGAATATCGGTTACAGAGCCGTCTGTTGTGACCACGATCCCGATAGAGCAGTGCTCCTGCATAACCTTTTTGGTGCCAAGCTCTGCGGCGTCGGTCATTGGGATCTCGTGATCGAACCAGGGCGTTGCGATCATTCTCGGCATACCGTCTTCTTCTGCACCTACAGAGCCTTCCACAATATATCCAACAGAATCGATGAAGCGAACACGCATCTTGGCAGTGCCGTCGGGAGATATTTCCACCGCTTCCTCAGGAATAAATTTTGGCTCACTGGTCATAATCGTCCTGCCGGAGCCGCTTTGGGGCAGTTCATCCTTTGCCCGTTCCTTCCGATAGGGATCGTCTATGCTTGGAATTACCAATTCTTCCATAATTCTTTTGATAAAGGTGGATTTGCCGGTTCGGACCGGACCTACCACACCGATGTAGATATTGCCCTCTGTTCTGGCGGCAATATCTCGGTAAAAGTTTTCCATAGCCAGCCTCCTTGTAATGGGTTTTGTCCTAACATATGTTAATCCGCGGACAAATAGAACTGCCCGTTCATTTCCTGATACAATCCCACAGCTAAAGTGACACCGTATTTCTGCGCTTCCATCAGAAGCGCAGATGTATCATCTTTTTTTCGGGAAAGAGTAAATACAGCTTTTTTATCAAAAACGGCTGTATGATAATGGCAATGTAAGTCTAAATCCTGAAAAATCGGTTCAGTTAAGTCTTCGTATACCGGTGTAACCTTGCAACCTTGTTCTGTTAATTCTATGGCTATGCCACTTTTGTCCAATTCCAACCATATTTCCCGTCCTTGCCATTGCTTTAAATAATATTCAGCAGTAAGGTTTGGAGGAATTGGAGGTAGAAAGATGGGACAGTCCCGGTTTGACGCATAGGCTGGTGTTGTAGCAACAGGGCAGGGAAGTGCAGCTTGTAAATGATCCGTCAGCGCCTGAATCTGTTCACAGTGCGGACGCTGCATATCTAAGATGATGCCATTTGGACGAAGCAATTGTACGGCCTTTAAAAGCTGTTGCGTAATGAGTGCCGGGTCGTGACCGTTTGGCGGAAACTGATCGTTTAACATCAGCAGTGCATTTTCCGAAAGTTTATCCGGAATATTTGTCAGTCCCTTACTGTAAGAGGAAAACTGACAAGCCATCCAACATATATCAGGAGGCGGTGTGGGACAGCGGCTGTATTCCAAAGAAGTCATTGCAAGATATACAGGCAAAGTCATAGACAAAATACGCCTCCTGTGCTATAATTAAATAAAACAGTGCTATCTTAACATATGAATGAGGAGCCATAATATGCCTTTTTCCTTATTACCAAGATGGAGAGCGGAATCTGTTACACAGATCACACCGCAATTTTTAAAAGATAAGAGTATTCGGCTGATTATGTTGGATTTTGATAATACTATCGTACCCTATACTACCAACACTCCAACAAAAGAAGTGGAAAACTGGTTGCAGCAAATCAGTAGTGATTTTATTGTCTGCGTTGTTTCCAACAGTAAAAAGAACCGGGTACCCGCATTTTGTCAGCGGTATGGAATTGCTTGTATTACACATGCCAAAAAGCCGTTTTCAAGGGGTATCCGGGAATGCCTGAACCGGTTTTATATCCCGCCTGAGCAGGCAGTGATGGTTGGTGATCAGATTTATACAGACACTTTAGGCGGCAATTGTGCCGGCACCAATACCATTTTGGTTCGTGCAATCCATAATCATAATTTTTGGTTAAAGCTTCGTCATATAGCGGAGCTGCCATTTATATTTGCAGCAAAAAACAGGAGGATCGAAAATGAAAAATATTGAAAAGTATCTGTCTATTTTGGATGAACAGGTCAACGGCTTGCTGCTGACCAGTCGCTACAGCCGGATGTACGGTGCGGAATTTGACATTGCTGAGGGCGTAGCCATCGTATCGAAAGCCGGTTGCCGTTATTTTACGGACAGCCGCTATATTGAGTCAGCGCTGAACAATATCTCAGGCTTTGAAGTGATCCAGATCGACAGAGAAAATACCTACATCAAGCGGATCAATGAAGCCATTGCTGAATTTGGTATTGAAACGCTTGGTTATGAGGAAGAATACCTGACAGTCAGAGAATGGATGAGCTACGAAGAAAAGCTGAATGCCAAGCTGGTGCCTTATAATGAAAAGATCTACGATTTCCGTGCTATCAAGGAAGACTGGGAGCTGGATCGGATGCGCAAGGCTCAGGATATTACAGACAAGGCTTTTTCTGAGGTTTTGACCAAGATCAAGGTTGGAATGAGCGAAAAACAGCTGCAGGCGGAGCTGGTTTATTGCCTGCTGAAAAACGGAGCTGATAATGTATCTTTTGAGCCAATCGTTGTTTCAGGTCCCAATACATCTATGCCCCACGGTGTGCCCGGTGAGCGGCTGATCCAGGCCGGAGATTTCGTTACGATGGACTTCGGCGCTTTGTATGAGGGCTATTGTGCGGATATGACCCGTACAGTTGCAGTTGGATTTGCAACGGAAGAAATGCAGGAAGTCTATAATACCGTGCTGAAAGCCCAGCTTGCGGGCATCGGTGTGAGCAAGGCAGGTGTCACAGGCAGGGAAGTGGATGCTGCTGCAAGAACTGTCATAGCCGATGCAGGCTACGGCAGCTACTTTGGCCACGGCTACGGTCACTGTTTGGGAATGGAAGTTCACGAAATGCCCAGCTGCAGTCCCGGCGGTACCCGTCAGATGCTTGCAGGTATGGTCAGCTCAGCAGAACCCGGCATTTATTTGCCTGGAAAATTCGGTGTGCGCATCGAAGATGTGGTCGTTTTTACCGAAGATGGATGCGAAAATATCACCCACAGTCCTAAAAATCTCATAATTGTTGAAGTTTAAGCAAAAAAATCCATATTTCCTCTTGCATTTATCATTTAATTCGGTTAGAATATATTCGCAAATTATGTGTAAAAATCTGCCTTGAAATATTAGGCGAATTCTTAGGAGGATAAAGAAAATGATTTCTGTCAGCGATTTCAGAAACGGCATTACCTTCGATATGGACGGAAAGGTTATGCAGATCATCGAGTTCCAGCACGTGAAGCCCGGTAAGGGCGCGGCTTTCGTCCGGGTGAAGATGAGAAATGTCATCACCGGCGGCGTGACTGAAACTACTTTTAACCCCAACGATAAGTACCCCACTGCTTACATTGAGCGCAAGAAGATGGAGTATTCCTACAATGATGGCGACCTGTACTACTTTATGGATCCCGATACCTTCGATCTGGTTCCCCTGGAAAAGGATCTGCTGGGCGACGGCTTCCGTTTCGTGAAGGAAAACGACACCTGCACCATTATGAGCTACAAGGGCAATGTGTTTGGTCTGGAGCCTCCCCGTTTTGTAGAGCTGGTTGTTACCGCTACTGAGCCTGGCTTTGCCGGCAACACCGCTACCAACACCCTGAAGCCCGCTACCCTGGAGACCG
>CAZLLC010000025.1:0-17686 GCA_964560245.1 uncultured Oscillospiraceae bacterium
TCGTTGGCGCTGCTGCCCCCCTTTCCGTAACGCCTGTATTTCTACAGTACACTATTAGATCGAATATTTATCTGTTTTTACTTTTTCGATAATTTGTAACATATTTATGCTTTACATCTGTTATTAATTACATTAAAATAGAAACATAAAGCACTTATCCCCTGCAGGAGGAATTATTATGAGTATAAAAAGAATCGGTGTACTTACCAGCGGCGGCGATGCTCCCGGAATGAACGCCTGTGTTCGGGCTGTTGTCCGTACTGCTCTTTATCACGGTATTGAATGCTACGGCATCCGCCGTGGCTATAACGGTCTGATCTCCGGAGATATTGTGAAACTAACTGAAAAGAATGTTTCTCACATCATTAACCGCGGAGGTACGATCCTTTACACAGCGCGCAGCAAGGAGTTTTTAAACGAAGAAGGTCAAAAAAAGGCCGTTTCTACTTGTAAATTCCTGGGCTTAGACAGTATTGTGGCTATAGGCGGCGACGGTACATTCCGTGGCGCACGCGCCTTGTCTAAATGGGGCATCAACGTGGTGTGCATCCCTGCTACAATCGATAATGACATCAGCTGCACCAATTATTCCATTGGATTTGATACAGCTGCCAATACTGCCATTGACTGCATTGACAGACTGCGTGATACGATGCAATCTCACGAGCGCTGCTCTGTTGTTGAAGTTATGGGTCGCAATGCTGGCTTTTTGGCAATGTATGTGGGCCTGGCTGTAGGTGCCACAGCGGTTCTTGTTCCTGAAGAAAAGATCGATTTTGAAAAAGATGTGGTTGAAAAGATCCGTACTGCCCGATTTAACGGCTTCACTCATTATATGATCGTGGTGGCTGAAGGCGCCGGTTCTGCATCTGATATTGCATTAAAGATCAAAGATGCGCTGGATCTGGATCCCCGCGTGACTGTTCTTGGTCATATTCAGCGCGGCGGTGTTCCTAACGCCCGTGACCGTGTTAACGCCACTAAAATGGGTTATCTCGCCGTAGAGATGCTTCTTGCCGGCAAGACCAACCGCATTATTTGCACCCATAAAGGCTGCTTTACTGACGTTGATATAGATGAAGGCTTGGCAATGAACCGCCGGATTCAGCAGATGGAAGTTGACGTTTTGGCAGCGATGACCGGTATTTAAATATTCCCTCTCCCCTCCCGATTCCTTGTAATCGGGAGGTTTTTATAAGTAAAACGGTCTGTCGACACCATACGACAGACCGTTTAAGACTTAGGATGACATTTTTCGTATACAGACTTGATCTTTTGATTGATCATATGGGTGTACATTTGTGTGGAAGAAATATCACAATGCCCCATCAGCTCTTGCAAAGAGCCAAGATCAGCACCGTTTTCCAAAAGGTGGACTGCAAAGCTGTGACGCAAAGTGTGGGGTGTGATCTCTTTTTCGATGTTGGCAGTTTCCTGATAGTGCTTCAATATCTTCCAAAAGCCCTGGCGGCTCATTCTGCTGCCGTTCACGTTTACAAACAAGGCAGGCTCCATAGGATCCGCCAGCATAGATGCGCGAATGTCTTTTATGTAGATTTTCAGGGCCTTTAATGCCGCGGGATAAAGCGGAATAGAGCGAACCTTTTTGGATCGGCTGCATTTAATAATGCCCTGCTCGATGTTAACGTCATCAATATCCAATTCGATCAGCTCACTGACACGAATACCGGTAGCGTACATCACCTCCAGCATAGCCTTATCTCTGTAACCCTTGGCGTCCACACAGACAGGCTGCGACAGCAAAAGTTCTATCTCACGTCCTGTGAGGATCTGAGGAAGCTTCTTTTCTCCCCTATCAATATGCACATCATTGACAGGATTCTTCTCTACAAAACCGGACGTCAGCAGATAAGCGTAAAAGTTTTTTAAACTGGCTACCGAACGTGAAATAGTTGCATTGGATTTACCGATCTGCTCTAAATAAGAAAGGTAGCTGCGAATATTCAGTTGTGTGACTTCGAGAATATCTTTTTTGACAGAATTACACAGCCAATCAGCAAACTGACGAATATCACGCATATAAGATGCCGTGGTATTCCCGGAGGCCTTTTTGACTTTTGTCAGATAATTCTCATATGCATGAATCAAATCCAACATAAACTACAGTAAAACCTTTCCTGGGTTAATTAACAAAACGAAGAATCAGATGCTCCAAAGCACAGATCGCCGTATATGCACTAAAAATAAATATTGATGATTTCCTGAATAGAAACCGATCAGCCGAGGCGCTAAGAAAAAGAAAAAACATCAGCATACAGCAGCAAGATTGACTGAGGAAAGAAATACCCATTGCCAACCACGCCGCCTGCTGATAGGCAAATGCAACGGAAAAAAAGGAAAAACCATAAAGAAATGCCTTTACAAAGAAAAGAACATACAGGCCGGGCATCCATTGTGATCTTATAAACAGATAGGTCAAAGCAAGTGGAAGCGCACCGGATACAAAATACCCCCAAAAGGACAGGTCCTCAAAATATGTATTTTGTATCATCGGTGTTGTCAAAATTGAAAAATGGAATGCAACCGCAAGACCGATCAAAGATCCTGTTAACCATATCAGGGAAACAAAACCGGAAAAACCTTTATTGTATACGGACACTTTTGTATGCATAAAACTTCCCTTTCATTCAGTAAAACTTAATGGGAATTTTGGCATACATAACACCGTAACAGCAATAAACGGCGCAAAAGTTTGCTTGATAACTATAATCCAAAATCCCCGTAAAATCAAGCGAAAATGTATATTTTTCCGTTTTTTGTATATTATGCCGATTTTTATGTCAACATCATTATGTAAACTAAGAAAACTAAAAATGCATAAAAATTCGGAATGGAAACAAAACTGCAAGATGTTGCGTTTAATATCGTGCGGCAGCACAAAATATTGGTTTTGCAGGAAATGCTTCATTTTTAACCATACAGGTAAATGCCGTTTACCTGTATGGTTAAAATGTACAATTCATTTGCTGCGATACTTTACTTTATGTTTTTTTCCCGTATTTTTCCTGCTGCTGAGTATTAAACTCAATCCTCCGCCAGCCAAAACACTTACAATCCCCTGCCACAGAGCGGTAAATTTCCCATCAAATATCAAGATGGAAACACTGATAAGTACAAACAAATAAATCAGCGCTGTTATACCGGCAGCAAGTAAATATCGACTTCTTGCGAGCTTTGCTGCAACCATCGTTCCTGTAAAGCCTGATGCGATCCATACGATGATCGGCAGAATGAATGCAGCGGACTCCCCTATCAATTCCCTGTTCATCAATATCGCTCCAATTATCGAACCCAATAAGCTGATAAGAATGGCAATTACAGAACCGTACGCAATAGCGACCCACATTGAATTCATTTTTTGCTCTTTTGAAAAATTTTTAACCATTGGATCCCCTCCCCTTTTGATTCAATGTATGAGGCTATAACTAAAAAAATAACCGGGACAAGCTTTCGCTTGTCCCGGAAAATATAAGCTTTTTATACAGACATCTGCTTGACCATTGCATTAAGCAGTTCCTGAGCCTGCTCTTTTGTTTCAGCAGAAGCCGTGTAGTAGAATTTAACCTTAGGTTCAGTTCCGGAAGGACGGACGATCACGCTGCCGCTGTTACCAAGAATAAACTCTAAAACATTGGACGAAGGCAGATCGATCACCGATTCCTTACCGCTTACAAGATCCTTATGGACACCGCTCTTATAATCCCGCACGGCTGTAACGGCTGCGCCACCGATAGATGCCGGAATATCGTCACGGAACTGTGCCATCATATTAGCGGCTTTTTCCATTGCATCAGCACCGGTCAGCTCTACACTCTGAACCTTGGACAAAAACTGCCCGTGGCGTGCATAAAGCTCATCCAGTGCATCTAAAATATTTTTATCTTGCTTTTTCAAGGAAGCAGCCATCTCGCAAACAAGCATAGATGCAACAACAGCATCCTTATCCCGGGCGTATGTACCTTTCAAATAGCCGCAGCTTTCCTCAAAACCAAAGATATACTTATGTTCCTGATGAACTTCTTCAAGCTTCAGAATTTCACCGCCGATGTACTTAAAACCGGTGAGAACTGCCTTCATTTCAATGCCATAGCTTGCGGCAATGCGGTCAGCCAAAGGAGAAGAAACGATACTGCGCACCGCAATAGCGCCCTCAGGAATATCATTTTGAGCAGATCTTGCCTTGAGGATATAATCCAAAAGCAGACAGCCCAATTCATTGCCGGAAAGCTTTTTATAACCATCACCGGAAGGCACCGCAATGGCAACACGGTCGCAATCCGGGTCAGTGCCCAGGATCACATCACAGGATGTGCTGTCAGCCACCTTGTAGCTTTCTGCCAGGGCCGCATCAGTTTCGGGGTTTGGATATTCACAGGTCTTGAAATCGCCGTCAGGCTTTTCCTGGCAGGACACAACGCGAACATTCACATTCAATCGACGCAGGATCTCTCTGACCGGCTCATTGCCAGTACCGCAAAGAGGTGTGTATACCACATTCAGACCTGCGTTTTTCAGCATATCAGCATCAACCGCTTCCGCAAGGACCGTCTGATAATAATCTTCCCAAACATTCTGACCGATATAGCTGATGAGACCGTCTGCCATAAAGGCATCAAAGGACTTTTCTTCCGGAATAAAATATGGAATACGACTGATCTGCTCTGTAACGATAGCAGCAGGCTCGTCTGTCATTTGGCAACCGTCGGGACCATAGCATTTTACACCGTTGTATTCGCCTGAATTGTGGCTTGCGGAGATCACGATGCCGCAGCCGCAGCCCAGCTTTCGCACTGCATAGGAAAGCATAGGCGTAGGTGCCAGGCGATCATATAAATACGTGTGGATACCTGCCTCTGCAAACGCAACAGCACAAACCTCAGCAAAAAGCTGAGAGTTATGACGGGAATCATAGCCGATAGCCGCTGTTTTGGGTAAACCAGAACCGGAGAGCCAGGCAGCCATACCCTGTGCGGCTCTTCTGACAGTATAGCGGTTCAGACGATTACTGCCTGCGCCCATAATACCGCGCATACCTGCAGTGCCAAACTGAAGGTCACCACCGAAACGACCCTTCAGCTCTTCCTCATCGTGGGCGATTGATACCAATTCCTGCTGAACACTTTCGGGCAATCCGGCGTTACACCAAAATGCGTATCTTTCCAAGTATGTCATAAACTTTTCCTTCCTGTCTAAAAAAACAGCTCAAATTGCTATTTGAGCTGTTTTTCTGTATTTTAAGCCTCTTCAGCAGAAGACCGCTTTTCCTGTGCTTCCACCAATGCGGCAAACTTCTGACGGGTGTTACGAACATCTTCCAAAGACAAAGCAATGGATTCTTCGGTGCGACGCAGAGCATCATCCATATAGTCGTTGCTGGCCTTACGCAGCTCGGACATACGGGTCTGGGTCTGCAGCACCAGCTCCTGGCACTGACGCTTTGCTTCCTGATAAATAGCTTCCTCAGCTACCAGCTCACTGGACTTCTCCTGTGCCTGACGGATCAGGTTTTCAGCCTCACGGCGAGCCTGACCGATCAGTTCATTACGGGATTCCACGATGGTACGTGCCTGCTTCAGCTCCACAGGCAGCAAAGACAGGATCTCATCGAGCATATCCAAAACCTTGTCACGCTCAACAATGCACTTGTCTGCACCCAGAGGCAGTCCTCTTGCCTCCTGTACCATATCATATAATGCGGAAATGATCTGTTCAATATTCTGCTCGTTCATATAATTTTCTCCTTCTTATCGATTATCAGCTACGCGCTGTTTGAATACGGGAATGATCTGCTCCGGCAGGAATTTCGACAGGTCCACATCGTACCTTCCCAATTCCTTCACCGTGCTGGAGCTTAAATACATATACTGATGTTCTGCTGTTAAAAAGATGGTATCAAGCTCCGGATTAATATTGTGATTGATCAGAGCCATCTGAAATTCATTTTCAAAATCAGAGCCAGCACGCAATCCTTTAATGATCACACGGGAGCCCTTGCGCTTAGCATAGGCTGCAAGCAGATCATTGGATGAATCCACTTCCACATTGGGAAGATCTCCAACGGTCTGTCGGATCATCTCAACACGTTCTTCCGTCGTAAACAAAGGCTTTTTGGACGAATTGACCATTACGCACACGATCAGCTTATCAAAGATGTTGGCTGCGCGACGAATGATGTTCAAATGACCGCTGGTAATAGGATCAAAGCTGCCGGGATAAATGGCGATTTTCACGGTGTCACCTCTTCGACGCCCCTACGATAAATTGCAAGCAAGGTCTTACCGTATTTGTAATCCCGGGACCGGGAATAGCCGGGAAAATCCCACGGAAGATCCTTTTCGACAGGTCGCTCGGTAACTATTATACCATTAGTTTGCAAAATGTCAATTTCTGTTATTAAATTTAAAGCATTTTCTAAAAAAACTTCTACATACGGGGGGTCTAAAAGGATGATATCGAACTTTTCTGTCGTGTTTTTGAGGTATGACAGGTAATCGGATCGGATAACCTTTCCAGTTTTTTCAAACTTCGTGCGTTTTAAATTTTCGTAGATCAGCTTGCAGGCCGAATCCTGCGCATCTACAAATACCGCACTTTTTGCACCTCTTGACAGTGCTTCGATCCCCAACTGACCGGTGCCGCCAAAAAGATCCAAAACACGGGCGCCCGGTATTTCAAACTGGATGATACTGAACATCGCTTCTTTTACCCTATCCGTAGTGGGTCGGGTCGACATACCATCCGGTGTTTTAAGATTAACGCCCTTTGCAAGGCCGGAAATAACACGCATATAAGTTCTACCCTTCTTTATGAAAATGGAAATACACGGCATGCGCCGCATCCTTGGGCAAATAATGCTCCAATTCCGTTAAAGTAGCAGCACGAATTGCAGCCATAGATGAAAAATGCTTCAAAAGAGCCTGTTTCCGTTTTGGTCCGATTCCCGGAATGGAATCAAGCTGCGAACCTTGAAGCCGCTTGCTGCGCAGCTTTTTGTGGTAGGATATGGCAAATCTGTGGGTTTCCTCCTGGATGGTGCCTATAAGGGCAAAAACAGACTGCTGATTATCTATACGGATCTCCCTGCCGTCAGCGGTCACAAGCCCTCGAGTACGATGCCGGTCATCCTTGACCATACCGAACGTCGGTATGGAAATATCAAGCATTTCCAGAACCTGAACAGCTACTTGCGTGTGTGCTGTTCCACCGTCGATCAGCAAAAGATCGGGCTTTTCTGTAAATCCATCTGCACCGTTCAGGTAATCTGTAAATCTGCGGGTCAAAACCTGTCGCATAGATCCATAATCATCCTGAATGCCGTTCATATCAACTTTAAATCGCTTATAGTCCCCTTTTTTAGGTTTTCCCTCCGAAAAAACTACCATACTGGCAACATTATCTGTACCGGATATATTGGAAATATCAAAGGATTCTATACGATTCGGCAGATCCATACCAAGCATTTTACCAAGTAAAGCCAAAACAGCGTGATTCTTTTCGTCTTTATCGGTGATACGTTGCGCTTCTTCCAAAGCATTTTTATTAGCCAATTCAACCAGACGGACATTGTCGCCTCTTTGGGGCACTTTCAGTTCCGTTTTTCGTCCGTACTGTTCATATAAAAGCTGAGAAAACAATGTACTGTCTTCAATAGCAAAAGGAAGCAATACGATTTTAGGCGCAAAGCCGCGGGTCAGATAATACTGCTTTAACAAACTGGAAACTGCGATTTCCGGATCTTCCGGCGGTAATATCTCATAATCTTTATCCACCAATTCACCATTACTGAAATGCAGTACAGCAAAACAGGCTTTTATTTCCGTCTGAGCATAACCGATCACATCCATATCGGTGGTATTTCCTGCAGTAATAAACTGCTTTTGACTTAGCGCCTCTATAGACTGAATACGGTCACGGTAGCTGGCTGCCAGTTCAAAATTCAATTCATCGGATGCCTGCAGCATTTTTTCACGAAGCTGGTGGGTAACCTGCTTGAAGTTTCCAAGCAGAAGCTGCCTTGTCTGCTCCATAACAGCGCGGTAGTTTTCAGCAGGATCGTCCATCTGACACCATCCGCTGCAGCGGTTCATATGGTAATTCAGGCACACTCTCCCCTTCCCCAGATCTCTGGGAAAGACCTTGTTACAAGCAGGAAGCTTCATCACCTCTGTGATCGTATTCAAAAGATTTTGCGTTACGCCACGGCTGCCGTAAGGACCGTAATATACAGCACCATCGTCTGCCGGTTTATTTGCAAGGCTCAGCCGTGGATATGGCTGTTTCATATCGAGCCGTATATAGGGATAACCTTTTCCATCCTTTAAAAGGATATTATATTTTGGCATATACCGCTTGATCTGCGCGCATTCCAAAACCAGGGCTTCAAATTCAGAGCTTGCAATGATCACATCAAAATGATGGATATTACTGACCATACGCCGTGTTTTAGGTGAATGGGAATCGTTATTTATGAAGTATTGGCTGACCCGATTGCGGAGTTTTTTGGCCTTTCCCACATAGATTACACGGTCACTGCTGTCGCGCATAATATATACGCCGGGCTTCAAAGGCAGAGAAGATGCTTTCGTTTTCAGTTCTGATAATGTCACAAAAACACCTCCTCAAAAATATACCGCCTCAATGTAGAATGACACTGAGGCGGTGAAAATGCAATCGGTCAATAAACATCCCGCTGAAGCAACTCCTCAAGGGCAAGAACTGCAGCTTCTGCGTCAGAGCCGGTGGCGTGCAGAGTTACAGTATCCCCTGTTACAATGCCCAGGAACATAATTCCCATCAAGCTCTTGGCGTTCATCTTTCGATTTCCGGATTCAATGGAAATACTGCTTTCAAACTCATTTGCCTTTTGAACAAAGTAGGTTGCCTGACGGTTATGCAGCCCGGATTCGCAACGAACAACAATTTCTTTACTGAACATTCTATTACACTCCTTATAGCAAACCCTGACGGATCAGCTTTCTTGGTATATGATAACAAATCTGAGCCAAAAGTCAACCAGTTTCCTTTGATTTTACAAAAAACACCATAAAAAGAATTGCAAATTATGGGTCTATCAGGCAAATTCGGCGATCGTGACGCCATCCTCGCCTTCGCCATACACACCTAACCGGAAGGATTTTACAAATTTATTTTTCTTAAGTGACTGATGAACAGCAGCTCGCAGAACACCGGTTCCCTTACCGTGGATGATCCGTACACTGGGCAGCTTTCCCCGCATAGCCTCATCCAGATACCGCTCCAGAACGCAAATAGCTTCTACACTGTCCATACCCCGCAGATCCACTTCGGATGCAGTAGCGGTCATTTTCATTTCTCTACCGGAATGCGCAGGGCGTCCGCCCTTCTCTTTATAGGGATTTTCGTGCTCTAAAAGATAAACTTCATCCGGCTTGGCTGTAAGCTTTAAAATGCCTGCCTGAAGCTGATAGGAGCCATCCTTGTTGATAGCGATCACACTGGCCTTTGTCCCGAGCTTCAAAAGCTCTACAGTATCGCCGATAATGATCGGTCTTGTAGCTTCCCGACGTTTTTGTTGTTTTTGACCGGCAAGGATCCGATCCTCCGTTTCGTTTAGGCTGCGGCGTAAATCAGCCTGCCGTTGATTAATGCCGGAAGTGTCCGCGCTTTCAGAAAGCTGCTTTTTAATGGCTTTGATCTCTTCTGATGCAAGATTAGCAGTTCTCCGGGCATCTTCAATAATGGTTCTGGCCTCCATACGGGCCTGTTCCATCATTTTTTCCCGTTCCTGCTGAAGCTTTTGATTGTATTCTTCGCTTTGACGGTTCATTTTGACCGTTTCAATACGAAGGCGCTCTGCTTCCAGCTTGGCAACCTCCATCTGATGGCGCTGTTGCTCCAACTGGTTCAGCACATCATCAAAATCCCGATCATTTTTGCCTACAAGATCCGATGCTTCTTTAATTATATCCTCTGACAAGCCCAGTTTTCTGGAAATCGCAAAAGCATTGGATTTTCCGGGAATACCGATGAGCAGCCTGTAGGTGGGCTGCAGGGTCTGTACATCAAATTCACAGGAGGCGTTGATCACGCCCTTCGTACGCATAGCATAAAGCTTTAATTCCGCATAGTGGGTCGTTGCCATAACCTGAGCGCCCATCTTCCTGCAAAATTCGATCAATGCCATTGCAAGCGCCGCACCCTCTGCAGGATCTGTACCGGCGCCCAGCTCATCAAATAGCACCAGCGTGCGGTTATCACACTGCTCCACGATATCCACAATGGTTCGCATATGACTGGAGAAGGTAGACAGGCTTTGAGCGATGGATTGCTCATCACCAATATCCGCCAAAATAGAATCAAAGGTGGAAAGCGCACTGCCATCCCCTGCCGGAACATGCAGACCACACTCTGCCATCAGGGTCAAAAGACCGACCGTTTTAAGAGTAACGGTCTTACCGCCGGTATTGGGACCTGTGATGATCATAGAATCAAAATCCGTGCCAAGCCGTACCGAGATCGGCACCGCTTTTTTACTGTCGATCAGCGGATGTCTGGCCTTTCTCAGGTCGATCTTACCGGATTCGTTCATAATCGGCGCCCATGCATTCATTCTGTAGGCAAGCTTTGCTTTGGCGAAGATTACATCCAATTTAACAAGAATACGATAATTATCACTGATCTGCTCTCTGTAGGCAGCACAATCCGCAGATAGCTCTGCCAGGATCCGTTCGATCTCCTTTTTTTCCTGCAGCTCCAGTTCTTTTAAGGCGTTATTGGCATTAACTGCAGACATCGGTTCGATAAAATAAGTAGATCCGGTTGCGGAAACATCGTGAACCATACCGGGTATATCGTTTTTACACTCACTTTTCACCGGAACAACATACCGTCCCTGACGGATAGTGATAATAGGTTCTCTTAAGAACTTAGAATAAGAGGGAGAAGAAATGATCTTTTGCAGACCGTCCTTGATCTTGCCGCTTTGGATCCGCATATGACGCCGAATGTCAGAAAGCGCCGGACTTGCGTTATCCGCTATTTCATCTTCGGATAATATGGCACCTAAGATCTTGTCCTCCAGATACTTATTAGGTACAAGCATTTGAAAAAACGGATCCAAAACTGTGGGCGCATCATCTTCGGATACATAACCCTTTACAGAGCGGGTACTGCGCAAAACTGCGCCAATGGATAAAAGCTCTTTGGGCTGCAGACAGCCGCCTTTTTCCGCCCTGTCAAGGGATGGTGTCACATCTGTAATATTGCCAAAGGACGGATTGCCTTTTTTAGCGCACATATCAGACGCGGCAGTCGTTTCATTAAGCATAGCCTGAACATCTTCCAGATCCGATACAGGACGAAGCTGCAAGCAAGCCAACCGGCCATCCGTACTGTCGGCACACTGAGAAAGCTGCTCAAGAATCTGAAACAATTCAAGCTTATGCTGGGATTTTTCATATAGTGTAGACATTATATTCTCCTAAATGGGGTTAAAAATCAAAGTTTTATAAAAATCAAGTGTAGAAAAGCCCCGTTCCAGCTGAGCTGACAGATATGCTTCCGTAATTTGAGAAAGCTGCTGCATCCCAGTCTGAGGCAATGAAAAGGAAAACAAACGTTGGGGATCACAGCCGCAAATATATCGCATCGCATCCAAAATGCCGGATGATATAGGAATACGAATTCCGTCAGAAGCTTCACTGCGGCAGCGGGTGCATTCCAAATGTCCCTGAGAAATATTAAACATTTCCGGTGTAGGAGCACCACAGGCATAACAGCCACTCAGATCAGGCGTATAACCGGCAAGGCAGGCACTTCTCAATTCAAAAACAGCCTTTGCCTGCTCCTCAGATACACCCAATTTTGATAAACCGTGCAAACAGTTCAGAACCAAAGAAAGCAGCTGCGGATTTGGCAGATCCTCCTGGGAGATGACCTCCGCGGCCTGAGCAAAATATGTACCCAAGCTGAGCAGCTGCAGGTCTTTGCGAATTTCTGTAAACAACTCTACAGTATGGGCTTCATTGACCGTATAAGCATTCTTATATTCAAACAATGTAAATTCAGCCAGCGCTAAAAGCTGACAGGGCGCTGACAAGGGGCTGTTTTTTCGGCGCAGACCCCGGACTTTTGCGGAAATCTTACCGTATTCCCCTGTCAGAACCGTCAGCATTGCGTCCGTGTCATTGTAAGGACACACCCGCAGTACCAGTCCCTGCGTTGTCAGGTACATAAGTTTCCTCCATTTTCTTCGCCCGGTTATAAAGCAGATAATACTCCGGAATTCCGGAATCCAAAAAAAACTTCCAATAGTCCTGTGCATTCATACTGATCCCCTCCAAAGATAGGATTTACCGGAAAGAACCAGGATACACTTGGAAATTATTCTCTGTAGCCAAAATTGCGAACCAAAAAATCACTGTCACGCCAGTTCTCTTTTACCTTGACCCAGGTGGTCAAAAATACTTTTGTTCCCATAAACCGTTCACAGTCGGCGCGGGACATAGATGATATTTTCTTCAGCATTTCACCGTGTTTTCCAATGATAATGCCCTTATGGTTTGCTTTTTCACAGTAGATCGTGGCATCGATATCAATAATGCCCGTATCACGCTCAGAGAATTTTGTAATCTCCACAGCAGTACCGTGGGGTACTTCCCGTTCCAGGCACCACAACAGTTTTTCACGGATGATCTCAGCCATCACCTGCCGTTCCGGCTGATCGGTGGTAATATCCTCAGGGAACAAAAAAGGACTTTCAATGGCATATTTTTTACACTGCTCCAGTAAAACCTCCACGCCATCGCCGGTCTTGGCAGAAATGGGAATAATAGCATCGAATTTACCAGCTTTGCTATACTGTTCGATCACAGCCAAAAGCTCATCCTTTTGTACAGAATCGATCTTATTGATCACAAGGATCGTAGGACACTTTTGGTTTTCCAGCTGCTGGATCAACGCCTGTTCCTGAGAACCGACTGAAGCAATGGGCTCTACCATCAGAAGGGTCAGATCCACATCGGAAATAGAGCTTTTAGTCACACCCACCATATAATCACCGAGCTTTGTTCTGGGCTTGTGAAAACCCGGCGTGTCCACGAAAATATATTGGGTATCTTCTTTGGTAACGATTCCGCAAATGCGGTTTCTGGTGGTCTGCGGCTTATTGGAAACAATTGCGATCTTCTCACCTACCAGGTAATTGGTCAGAGTGGACTTTCCCACGTTGGGACGACCTGCAATCGTGATCATTGCGGTTTTTGTTTTCATAGCTTTCTCCTTTATCTTTGTACACCGGGAACTAAAGATGCGATATATTCTTCCCGGGTGCGCATTTTCTCTTTTTCAGGGCCTTCATCCAAATGATCATAGCCCAACAGGTGCAAAACGGAGTGGATGGTCAGATACCCCACTTCCCTACGCAAGCTGTGACCGTATTCTTTGGCCTGCGCGTCTGCCCGTTCCAACGAAATAGCCATATCACCCAGGGGGCATAAGCCTGTTTCCGGGTCAATATGTGCAGACCAATCCCGTGGCGGTTCACCGGCTGTCAGTGTAAACATGGGAAAGCTCAGCACATCTGTAGGCTTATCAATATCCCGGGTGGCGGCATTGATTGCTTGAATGCCCTTATTATCAGTTACAAGCACATTGATCTCGCAGGCAGCAGTAATATTCTCTGCAGAAAGCGCCGCCTCCACACACTTGCGGATGGTTGCTGCAATAAACAGCTGCTTGAACGTAAAACAGGCAAAGGTAATATTCAGCTTTAGATTTTTCATTTTACTTTTTCCTCTGATATCGCTTGATTTGACTGCTTTGTGACTGCTCTTTTTTCTGTTCCGCCTTTTCATAGGCATTGATGATCCGCTGTACCAAGGCGTGACGGACAACGTCTGCGGAAGTCAGCTTACATATGGCAATATCTTTGACGCCCTCCAAAACACGAATGGCATCCTTCAGACCCGATGTTTTATCACTGGGCAGGTCGATCTGTGTTACATCGCCGGTGATGACGATCTTGGAACCAAAACCTAAACGGGTCAGAAACATCTTCATTTGTTCCCGGGTGGTATTCTGCGCTTCATCTAAAATAATAAAGCTGTCATCCAGGGTTCTTCCCCGCATATAGGCTAAGGGCGCTACTTCAATAGAGCCGCGCTCCTGATACTTCTGAAAAGTTTCCGCGCCAAGCATTTCATACAGCGCATCATACAGAGGTCTTAAATACGGATCGACCTTGTTTTGCAGGTCACCGGGCAGAAAACCCAGCCGTTCGCCGGCTTCCACAGCCGGACGGGTCAAAATAATGCGGTTGACGGTCCGTTCCCGAAATGCTGCAACAGCTGCCGCAACAGCAAGATAAGTTTTACCGGTACCGGCAGGACCAACACCTAAAGTGATCGTATTCTTAGAAATGGCTTTCATATATTCCTGCTGACCGACGGTTTTTGCTTTGATGGGTTTTCCCTTGGCAGTGATACATACCACATCCTTAGCCATCTGACTGACCAGAGAATCGTTACCCTCTTGAACCAGTGTGATCAGGTAACGGACCCGCTGTTCATCAATGGTTTCGCCCTTGGATGCCAAAGAAAGCAGTCCTTCCAGTGTTCTGACAGCTTTAAACGCCGATTCCTCGTCACCGGTGACCTTCAGATCTGTGCCCCGGTTGACGATGGTCACACCCAAGGCTTCCTCTATGAATTTTATATTTTCATCAAAAGAGCCGAATACCGCGATCAGATCTTCCACACGGTCGGCATTCACGATTCTTTCTACAGTATTTTCCATCAATTCAGGATCTCCTCATTTTTTCTGATTCCAATTTGCTCCCGGCAATAATATTGGCTTTTTATAATTATAGCACCGTCTTGCAATGTAAGCAATGAGTGTTTCTGCAGGATCTGTCCGCCAAGCATTAGTTCTTTGATATAAGAATCTGCGTAATCTTCCAACCAGGCAGGATCTGTTTCCGTCAGATCTGCCTCTGCTGTATCGTAGAATATCCATTCTTCACGGATCAAAGAGATTGGCAGCTGAAAACCGCCGGGTAACATTAAATCGTATCTCGAATACATTTTAACACAACTTGCTGGTGAAATTCCACTGTCTTTCAATAAATTTATTTGTTTTTTTCCAATTTGGAGGCGGTAATACACTTTTTTATGAGTCTGACCCGTTCTGTGAATGATCAAATTAGGCGTTCGTGTTTGTAAAACACGAAGTGTTTTGGCGTAAACCTCCCCTTCTGCCGCCGATGCTTTCAGAACTGACCCCCGATCTTCGTAAGCGGAGATCAAGGTCTGTCCTGATCTCACCGCTTGTCCGGGTATGCACAGAGGTGTTCCCTTTGTAGCGGTAATTTCCTCAACGACACCGTCGGTTGTTGCCACAATACTGCTGACTTGATACTGATCGGCTTTTTGCGTTATCGCTTCATTTTCCTTTACTTCAACAGTTGCGACACATCCGGCGGTCGTGATCCCCACCCAGCTTAGCTCCGGCGTATTCTCTAAAAGGCTGTTTTTAAACTGATCACTGCGAATATCCGCTCGTACACAGCCGAAGGTTAATCCGTGATCCTGCAGCTTTTCAAGAATATAATTTGTTGGTACATTTTTATTGCCGACCACACGCACAAAAAGAACTCTCGATGGAATAAAGAGTGTTAAAAATACAAGGGCGGCAACACCAAAAAGCAGGATCATTCTTTTAGGAAATTGAAACAGCAGCCAATGTATTCCCCACTTTTTCACACTTTCACAGCTGTCTCCCCTTTTCTGTAAAAGGCTGCACACCTGAGCTTGATCCTTATGCAACACTGTTATAATCGCGCTCAAATCGTCATTATAGCAGATATCATACAATATAATACCGCGCTCCGAAAGCAGGCTCAATGCCCCCGGTATATCTGCACTTGTAATGCGTAGATCCACCGTTCCGGCAGCAGAACGCCATAATCCCATTTTTTCACCCCCCTAAAAGCTGAACGTTGCTGATTTTTCCGCATATGCGAAGCTGCTCTTTCGACATTCTTTTTAAAATCAAATCGCAACCGTGGACGCAAATGCAGCCTTGCTTTGTTTTTACAACAACTTGATTTGTACAATAAGCCAATACTCCGCAGTGATTCTCGATCAGTACAGACTGATCACCGACGATCTCTACCAACGGCTTTCCCGGTATTGGCTCTGTTGACAGATCCATCGACTGTGCTAATGCCTCCAACAGATGTTTTCGCACCATAGGTAACACCTCCTGTTTATCCAATTATATGAAAGCCGATGGATGATTTGCACTTTTGCCGCATAGTTTCTTATGAGGTGAAATATATGCGGGGTCGAAAACAGATCGCTTGGGGATTGATCGGTGCAATTGGAATGTTTATTCTGATTATGGATGCCAAAACATCATTAAAAGGTGGGATAGACGGCATCCGGATATGTTTGATGACCGTTATTCCTTCCTTATTTCCGTTTTTCTTCTTTTCCGGATTGATTCAAGCAGGGTTTATTGGGCGGTCTGCTTCTTTTCTCAAACCAATCGGAAAGCTGTGCGCCATTCCAGAAGGTGCGGAATATCTTCTGCTTTTGGGAATTACCGGCGGATACCCGGTTGGAGCACAATGCATTAACAGTGCATATGTCAGTGGAGCGATCAGTCAAAAAGATGCTAACAGAATGCTTGGTTTTTGCAATAACGCCGGTCCTGCGTTTATATTTGGAATGGCTGGAGCATTGTTTTCTTCTCCAATGATCGGTTGGTTCTTATGGGGCATTCAAATCACTTCAGCGCTGATAACAGGAATGCTTATACCGGGTAATACCGGCAACACATGCAGCATTACTGAAAATAAAGAATTAAAGCTTACAGATATTATGCTCTCTGCGCTGAAGGCAATGGCAACTGTTTGCGGTTGGATCATCATATTTCGTGTTTTGCTTTTTTTATTGGAGCGCTGGATTCTGTGGCTCTTTCCAAAAAAGATATCGGTGATCATCGCGGGAATTTTGGAGCTTTCCAACGGATGTATTGCACTTCATCAGGTGCAAGATCCGGCTTTTAAATTTATAGCCGTATCTCTGATGATGATTTTGGGCGGTGTATGTGTGGGCATTCAGACTCTTTCCGTTGCAACTCACTTAAATTGTAAATATTATTTTATCGGTAAGCTTCTGCAGCTTGCGGTGGCAATGCCCTTGTCAGCTCTATCCTGCATTTTTCTTTTCCCGGGAAATATATCCGTAACTGCCATAGCCGCATTTATACTTATTCCTCTTTTGGTCATAGCGGGGTATAAATTGCTTGTAAAAAATAATAGTGGAAATTATGCTTCGAATGGTGTATAATACTGAAAAACATACATTGAGGTGTTTTATATGCTGTTTCGCAAGAAGATCCCCCGCTCCTGCAGCTACTGTGAATATGCCGCAACCATATCTGAAAATCAGGTGTTATGCGTCAAAAAAGGACTGAAAAATACAGATAAAGCCTGCAGAAGATTTTCCTACGCCCCCTGTAAGCGCATACCGGTGAAAGCCAAAACAATGGATTTCAGCATATACAATAAAGAAGATTTCTCACTATAAAATATTGTTGGCGGTTCAAAATGAACCGCCAATTTTTCATATAATACTGATATGCGTTAAAAACAAGACAATATCCAGCTGCGTCCAGTAATGCT
>CAZLLC010000026.1:0-17631 GCA_964560245.1 uncultured Oscillospiraceae bacterium
TACTGGCGTAATGTGGAGGACGCCGATGTGCTCAAGTGCATCCGTATGCTCACATTCCTGCCTCTGGAGCAGATCAACGAGATGGACAGCTGGAAGGATGCTCAGCTTAATACAGCCAAGGAGATCCTTGCCTACGAGCTGACAAAGCTTGTCCACGGTCAGGAGGAAGCGGATAAGGCACAGGCTGCTGCCAAGGCGTTGTTTGTCGGTGGCGGTGACGATGCCCATATGCCTACCACTGAGCTCACCGTGGATATGCTCAGTGATGGCAAGATCGGCATTCTGAACCTGATGGTGGCCTGTAAGCTGGCAGCTTCCAATGGCGAAGCAAGACGGCTGGTACAGCAGGGCGGTGTGTTTGTCAATGATGAAAAAGTACCCGATCATACCTTTGCTGTAACCCAGGAAATGCTGAAGGACGGCGTCAAGCTGCGTAAGGGTAAAAAGGTATTCCACAAGGCAATTATGAAATAAAAAGCAGGGCGGATCTCCGCCCTGTTTTTATACGATAAATGGATGTTCATTGGAAAAATATTGCTGTATCTTTTCGTAGTTTTCTTTTGAGATAGAGCAAAGAGGCAGACGGCAGCCGCCGCAATCATAACCGATGCACTTCATAGCCGCTTTGACAGGGATTGGATTGACCTCACAAAACATCAGGTCCACCAGACCTTGCAGAGATCGCTGCATATGACTTGCGGATACAAAATCCTCGTTTTCTGCTGCGTGGATCATTGCAATCATTTCGCTGGGGCAGATATTAGATACTACAGAGATCACACCTTTGCCGCCCAATGACATTACCGGCACAGCTTGATCGTCATTTCCCGACCACACGGAAAAATCAGGACCGCAGGCACGCAGTATTCTTGTAATTTTTGTAATATCCGTGCTTGCTTCTTTTACACCTATAATATTGGGAACTTTGGATAGCCTTTTATAAACAGAAACCGGAATATCCACGCCTGTTCTGGAGGGAACATTGTATAAGATCATAGGGATGGAAATGCTGTGGGCTATGGAAAGATAATGGGCAAACAGTCCGTCAGGTGTGGCTTTGTTATAATACGGGGATACTACCAATACAGCATCTGCGCCTGCTTCTTCCGCTGCCTGGCTCAACTCGATGGCATGGGCAGTGGAATTGGAACCGCTACCTGCAATGATCAGACATTCATCACCTGCGTATTCCTTGCATTGACGAAATAGTTCAATTTTTTCTCGATCAGTCAGGGTAGGGGATTCACCGGTTGTTCCTGAGATGACAACAGCCTTTATACCGGCATCTATCTGCCTTTTTAAAAGCATTTTCATCATAGGATAGTTGACTTTTCCGTCTAAAAACGGAGTGACAAGGGCGGTGCATACGCCGGAAAACAGTACTTTCTTCATAAATGGATACCTCCCAGCCCAATCTATGCGAAAGGTAGTGTTTTTGCGTGTTGCAAAATTAAGAAAAATATTCTATACTATGTAAGAGTGTATAGAAAATGATGGAGGATATTCAGTGAAGACGCACGACTTTTGGTATGAGCTTCCGGAGGAACTGATCGCCCAGACACCCCTTGAAAAGCGTGATGAATCCCGGTTGATGGTGCTTGACCGAAAAACCGGTCAAATAAAGCATAAGCATTTTTATGATGTGATCGATCAGCTGAACCCCGGTGATTGTCTTGTGTTGAACGATTCCCGTGTGCTGCCTGCCCGGTTGTTGGGTCACCGTCCCAGCGGTGGCGCAATGGAACTGCTGCTTTTAAAGGATTTGGGAGAAGGCTGCTGGGAATGTTTGGCGAAGCCCGGAAAGAAATGTCTGGAAGGTCAGGAACTGATCTTTGGCGACGGTCAGCTTACCGCTACAGTCAAGGCCGTAAAGGAAGACGGAAACCGGGTGGTTCAATTCCATTATGACGGTATCTTTTTGGAGGTTTTGGAGCAGCTGGGCAAGATGCCCTTGCCGCCTTATATCAAAGCAGAACTGCAGGATCGGGAACGGTATCAGACCGTATATTCCCGGGAAGTAGGTTCTGCTGCTGCCCCCACTGCCGGTCTGCATTTTACCAATGAACTGCTGCAGCAGCTTCAGGAAAAAGGCGTCAATACCGCTTTCGTCACTTTGCACGTGGGTCTTGGAACTTTCCGCCCGGTGAAGGCTGATGATATTTTAGATCATCATATGCACGCGGAACTTTGTATGATCAGCGCAGAAACAGCGGCTGTGCTCAATGAAACCAAAAGATCCGGCGGACGGATCATATGTGTAGGCACTACATCCTGCCGTACGTTGGAGTCACTGGTCAATGATGACGGCAGTTTTGAAGAAAGATCCAAATGGACAGAAATATTTATTTATCCCGGATATTCTTTTAAAGCGATGGACGGTCTCATCACCAATTTCCATTTGCCGGAAAGTACATTGGTTATGCTTGTTTCTGCCTTTGCCGGAAGGGAGAATGTACTGTCAGCTTATAATGAGGCAGTTAAAGAAAAGTATCGGTTTTTCTCTTTCGGTGATGCGATGATAATGTTGTGAGGTAATTATGTTTAAACTTTTAAAAACACAAGGCGCTGCACGGCGGGGTGAGTTCACCTGCGCCCACGGAACGGTGCAGACACCTGTATTTATGAATGTTGGCACCCAAGGTGCTATAAAAGGCGCGCTGAGCGCCAAGGATCTGAAGGACATTGGCTGTCAGGTGGAGCTTTCCAACACCTATCATTTGCATCTTCGTCCCGGCGATCAACTGGTAAAGGAGTGCGGCGGTCTGCACAGGTTTATGACTTGGGATGGCCCGATCCTTACGGATTCCGGTGGATTTCAGGTGTTTTCTCTGGCATCCTTGCGAAAGATCAAGGAAGAAGGCGTGACCTTCGCATCCCATATTGACGGACACAAGATCTTTATGGGACCGGAAGAGAGCATGCAGATCCAGTCCAATTTAGGTTCGGATATTTGTATGGCTTTTGATGAATGCATCGAAAATCCTTCTCCCCGGGAGTATGTAAAGCAGAGCGTGGATCGCACCTATCGCTGGCTGGTCCGGTGTAAGGCAGAAAACGCGCGGCTTAACGCTCTTGAGGATACGGTGAATAAGGAGCAGATGCTTTGGGGCATCAATCAGGGCGGCACATATGCGGACATCCGTATAGATCATATGAAGCGCATTGCGGATCTGGATCTGCCCGGATACGCCATTGGCGGTCTTGCGGTGGGCGAAACGGCGGAAGAGATGTATGATATTATTGAAGCGGTTGAGCCCCATATGCCCAAGGATAAGACTCGATACCTGATGGGTGTGGGAACGCCGTCCAATATTATTGAAGCCGTTGCCCGGGGTGTAGATTTCTTTGACTGCGTAATGCCTGCCCGGAATGCCCGGCACGCCCGACTGTTTACCTGGGAAGGCGCTATCAATCTGAAAAATGCCAAATATGCCCGGGACCTGCAGCCTATTGATCCGCACTGTGACTGCCCGGTATGTAAGCGATATTCCAGAGCCTATATCCGTCATCTTTTTGTGGCGGAAGAAATGCTGGCAATGCGTCTTTGCGTGATGCATAATTTGTATTTTTACAATAAACTGATGGAAAAGATCCGGAATTCCCTGGATGAAGGTACTTTTGATGCTTTCAGATATGAATTTTCTGAAAAATTAGGCCGCAGGATCTAAAAATCCCTTGCTTTTTGGGCAATGGATGATATAATGAACTGGTAATTTTAAACAAAGGAGAATAACTATGTTGCAATTTTTGGAAGCAACTGCGGATGGCGCTACTAATCTGTATAGCGGCAGCGGCAGTATGCTGATTATGATGGTGATCGTCATTGGTGTTTTCTATTTCCTGATGATCCGTCCTGAGAACAAGCGTAAAAAAGAAGCAGAGCAGATGAGAAATGATCTGGCAGTGGGTGACCGCATCACCACCATCGGCGGTATTGTGGGCACGGTTGTCAGCATTAAGGACGATAAGTTTGTGATCGAGACCAGCGCAGATCAGGTTCGCATTGAACTGTGCAAGTGGGCACTTTCCACCAACGACACTGCTGCTGAGAAGGCAGCAGCCGCACAGAAGAAGCGCGACGAGGAAAAAGCCAAGGCAAAAGCTGCCAAGAAGGCAAAGAAGGATTAATGAATAATTAATAGTGCAGACCAATTGGTCTGCACTATTTTTGTAAGCTTTTATGCTTCGGTATAGTTTTTTGCGGTGATATGGTAGGTATACAAAGCCTGTAGCAATGCTTTTGTGCTATTCGTGCCTTTTTCATACATTCGGCTGATGTATGTCATAGGATTGTAATCTACCTGCAGTAGTTCTTCTTGGCTGTCAGTGACTTGAATTCGAAGTGAATTGTCCAAATCCTGAGGTAGGATGTCTGCCACCTCGACATAGTACATTCCGTTCTTTTCAACCGGTGTCAGGATTTGATTACCAAAAGAAAACTGAAAATCAGCAGGTGTATTTTCTGTTTTGAAATAATATCGCACTGCCAGTTTGTTCCGGTACACCAATGATGCACCGTAGAAACTGATGCCATCTATTTGACTGGAAATGATTGTTTGCGTTTGATTCGGTGACGGCACAGCGTGTTCATCAACTGAAATATCTGCATCAGCCATATTTTCTGTGTTGTATTCAAAATAGCTTTGGGCTTTTCCACCGTAGTTCAGCATCGCAGCTGCAAGCGCTTTTGTTTCAGGGGTATAATTTCCGTTCATAATATTTTGCGCATACTGCTTCACGGTGTAGGACATTGTGTCTCCTGTACTGCCATGATGGAAAGAAATGCAGATATATGTTGGCACAGTCATTTGAGCGGCTGCTAAATCCAGTGCGATGCCTTCATTGGCTTCTGATGCGGGTATGACCGTGTCTTTGCCGTTAAAACTTACTGTTACATATGCAGCAGAGTCATCTAAAATCTCCTGACTGAGATTCATTTGGAAGTATAAACCGATATTGTCCTTCAAGACTACGCCGTAGCTGTCAACACTGCCGTAGCGCTCGTAATCGTACAGAAGCTGAGCCTGTGCAGGCAGTGCATTTTCCCCAATTGTAACGGATGACCACTGATCCTGACTGCCGGTAAACTTGACATATTCCAGTTTGTAACATCCGGCAAAAGCATTTTTATCTATTTTTTGAACCGTTTCCGGAATTGCAATAGATGTCAGGGATTTGCAGTAGTAGAATAAATGGTCAGGGATTGATTTCAAGTTTTTAGGAAGAATTACAGTAGTGAGATTATCACAAGATTGAAATACACCGTAATCAATGGAAACTACTGTATCCGGAATGTAAATCTCCTGCAAGCTTGCGCAACTATCAAAGGCTTTACCACGAATTTGATTTAGATTTTTAGGAAGATCCACATTCTGAAGAGCCGTACAGCCGCTAAATGCCTCATTCCAAATCTGAGTAAGACTTTCGGGTAATACAATAGAAGTCAGGCTTGCGCAGTTTTTAAAGGCTGAACTTCCAATGCTCTCTGCGAAGGCAGGTAGTCGAACTTCCTTCAAAGCGATGCAATCGGCAAACATTGTTGCAGAAATATCCTTCAGACCGTCACCGAGCCAAACCGTTTCAAGTGCCGTGCAACCGGAAAATGTTCCGCCGTATGTTTTTATGACCGAATCTGGAAGCTTGATTTCTTTTAGCGTAATACAATTAGCAAAGACTCCGTATTCCAGGGTCAGCAGCCCATCAGGTAATGTTACAGCAGTCAATTCCAGGCAATTTGCAAATGCCTCCTGCTCAATCAGCGTAACGGTATCCGCTACTGTATACGCACCTGCACGCCCTGTTGGATAAATCAGTAGTGTTTTATGATCTTTTGTATACAGAACGCCGCATTCGTCACTTATATAGTATTCATTTTCCGGATCAACAGTGATTCTTTCCAGCGAAGTACAATTCAGGAAAGAAGTACTGTCAATCTTTGAGGCACCCTTGCCAATATTTACTTCCTTGAGGGCAGGACAATTTTTAAAGCAGTTCAATTCCAGCGTTTTTACACTGTCCGGGATCGTCACACAGGAAAGTATATCGCAGTTCGCAAAAGCTGCCTGATCGATAACAGTCAGTGTTTCAGGAAGGCTTAGTTCTGCCAGGGAATCGCAGTTTGTGAAGGCGTAATAGCCGATTTTAGACACATTGGATAATACAATATTTTTCAGACCGGTGCAGCCGTTAAAAGCATAATCCTCAATGACTGTAACTGTAGAAGGTAAAGTAACATATTCCAAAGCTGTACAGCCTCTGAACGCAGAATTCGAAATAGTATGGAGTTTGTTTCCAAACGCGATTTCCTTCAATGCCGCGCTGTAAGAAAAAGCGGAATAAGACAGATTCTCCAAACCATTGCCAATGACGATCTTTTCAACACGATTACAGGAGCCAAAGGCACCACTGCCCATAACGGTTACGGAATCTGGAATAATGATTTGTGTTAATGTATTACAACCTGCAAAGGCGGTTTGACCAATGATGGTCAGCCCCTCGTTCAGGTCAATCTCCTGCAGGGCAGTACAATTATGAAAAGCCCAACCACCGATTTCACGCAGGCTGGAGGGGAAATTGATTTGTTCCAAGGTCTGTGTGTCTTTGAAAGCCATTGCCGCAATTCCAACGGTATCAGCATTCAAAGTCACGGTTGCAGGACAGGTTCCTTTGTATGTATAGATAACCTTTCCAATATATACAATACCGTTGGGTTGATTACTCAGCCACGCTGTATCATCAAAGGCATAAGCGCCAATACACTGAACACTGTCTGCTGCCGTAATATCAGAAAGTGCAGTACACCCCTTAAACGCCTCCCGTCCAATATATTCTACGCCGTTTTCGATTATCACGGATGTGATCTGATCTGTAAGGGAGAGCCAAGGGGTATCAATTGCCAAATATTCTGTCATTCTTCCTGTTCCAGAGATGGTCATTACGCCGTCCTTGGTCAGCTCCCATATCAATCCGTCACCGCAGGTGCCGGTGCCCAGCACAGGACTTTCAGCACCGCCTATACTATACCAGTTGATGTATCCATAGAAGTTCTGGGACAGAATATCCGTCCAACCCTCTGTATTGGGGTCATAGTACGCATCAATTGTGACCCCGTCAAATGATGACTGACATATCTGGGGTGCATTGCCCTCAAAAGTCACAGTGCGGAGGGATGAATACGCAAACGCACCATCCCCAATAGAAGTCACGGATGCGGGAAAGGTCACTGTGTCAAGACTGCCACACTCTGCAAAGGCATAATCGCCAATAGTGGAAAGACTGCTGCCGGAAGGTAACGAAAAAAGATTATAGCAGTTATAAAACGCATAGTTTCCAATGCTGATCAGAAGATCCAACTGCTGTGAAATCTGCATGCTGCTGCATTGATAAAACGCATACTCACCAATGGTAAATATGCTTTCGGGGAACCAGATTTCAAATAGATTTTGGCAATCATAAAAGGCGTAAGGTCCAATAGACATCACCGCTGAGTCTTCAAGATGTACAAAAAGAGCGCCGGTATAACCGTAAAATGCATAAGCGCCAATTGAGGTCACATCGCCGGAAACTGTCACAGACAACTGATCTTCCGGCAGATATTCCATCCAGGGAGCAGGTTCTTCCGGACTGAAATCCGGCATATCACCGTAGCCGAAAATATAAAAATTACCCCATTCATCCAGTTCCCAGGTCAGTCCGTCACCGAAGGTTCCTGTTTCTGCAGCATCAGCTTTTGTTGCAAATGCTGTCAAACAAATGACGCATACAGCAAATATGATCAGAGTTTTGAGTATATGATTTTTCATTTGTAGCGCTCCTCGTAGGAAATTTCGTCTTATTTTACGATACAACAGAATTTATTGTTAATTGATCAGGTAATAAAATAAGCATATCAACACGTGTGATACGCTTATTCAATCTCGGTTACAGTTAACAGTTGATCCTTTACTGTAAAACGAATGTTAAAGCCTGCGAATTCCAATCCATAGACCCGATCGGAGTCCTTTTGATAAGAAGGTCTCGGATCGTGGGAGAGGACACCTATCAGGGCTTGTCGCTTGTTCTGTGGGACTTTTTCAAGAAATTCAGCAGAACAATGAACAGTTAAAAGAAAATTGTCTGCCCGGTCAGTAAAGCCTCCTGTGGCATCGGTGTGGCAATCGCTGTATGGGATATAGGGTTTAATATCAAATATCGGTGTGCCATCCAAAAGGTCCGCGCCGGAAACGTGGATCACAGTGCCAAATGCTTCCGTTTGTTCTATTCCAACAATACGAACACTGGAAAGTCCGATCTCATTGGGGCGGAAAGGGGAGCGGGTAGCGAAAACGCCCAGCCTGGTATTTCCGCCCAGCCGTGGGGGGCGAACAGTGGGAGACCAGTCATCACGGACTGCTTTGGAGAATTGCCAAATGATCCAAAGATGGGAAAAATCCTCCAAGCCACGAAGGGCATCGGCATTTTGATATTCCGGTTCAAAAATGATGGTGGAGGTAAGCTCCTGTACCAAACCGCTTTGCCTTGGGATACCGAATTTGGAAGAAAAATCGCTTTTCATTCGGGCAATGATTTTCATTTCCACAGTTTCCATTATTATTTCGCCGCCTTTCTGAAACAGAAGGTGATTATAAAAATAACAGAAAGCACCAGGCAGATGCAGGCCCCTGCAGAAGCACCCAAATAATAGGACAGGATCAAACCGAAAATACCGGCAATCAGTGCATTCAGAATGGAGAATAAGTGATACTGCCGGATATTTTTCGCCACATTTCGTGCAGAAGCCGCAGGAAGCACCAGCAGGGAATTGAGGATCAGAAGACCAACCCAGGAAATGGCAAGAGTCACCACAACTGCAATGACCGTTGTAAAAAGAGTTTGTACAAATCCGGTAGAGATACCTCTGGAGGAAGCAAGCTGGGGATGAATGGCAGTCAGGATCATACGGTTGCTGAACAGTATCCAGAAAAGGCAAACGCAGACAAGGACAATGGCGAGCATACCGATCTCACCGGGCGTTACGGACAAAATATCACCGATCAGGTAGGTGTTATACTTTGTAAAGCTGCCACCGCCAAATGTAGCAATAAAAATACCCAAAGCTACGGCAGTGCTGGAAAATACACCGATCAGGGTGTCGGCTGTATGTGTGCTGCGATTTCTTACATAGGAAAACAGCAGCGCAAAGCATATAGAAAACAAAACAGCAACCCAAGTAGGATTTCCGATGCCGCATATGCATCCGATGGCGATGCCGGTAAAGGCGGAATGTCCCAACGCATCAGAGAAAAAGCTCATTTTTCCTGTAACGATCATTGTAGACAGCAAACCAAACAGCGGCGTCATAATCAGAATGGCAAGCAAGGCGTTTTTCATAAAATCCCACTGCAGGATCTCCAGAGAAGGAAGCTCACAGAGCCAGTACCAAAACTGCATTACTCAGCTCCTCCTTTCCGGTGAAATACCTTTTGGAAGCTTTCACTGCCGAGAACTTCTCCGGGCGTACCGCTGCATACGACGCTATGGTCCACAAGGAACACCTGATCTGCATATTTAGGCAGCATGGCAAAGTCGTGAGTGGTCATTAAAATAGAAAGATCGTAGCTTTTGCGGATATCATCCAGCATATCCATCAGCGATTCCATACCCTCTACATCCACACCGGACAGAGGCTCGTCCAGGATCAATACATTGGGCAGCGGCTCCAGGGCCAGCGCCAACAGTACCCGCTGCAGCTCGCCGCCGGACAGCGTTCCTACCCGCTTATCGATCAGTGCTTCGCTTTGTACCCGGGACAGACATTCCAGAATGCTGTTTCTTTGCTTTTTGGATATACCGGTAAAAGCCGGGCGTTTGCCCATACAGCAGGCAAAGAGATCAGCAACGGTTACAGGATCACCGGGGTCAAAAGCAGGGCTTTGGGGCACATAGCCGATGATCGCTTTTCTGTTTCGCTGACCCGGCACGGAAAAGGAAATGATACCGCTATGCTCCTGCTGACCCAGAACGGCTTTCAGCAATGTGCTTTTGCCTGCACCGTTAGGACCGATCAACGCCACCATTTCGCCGCAGTGCAGATGCAGATTCACATCGCGCAGAATGTGATCATTGCCGATCTGTACGGATAAATTCTGTATACGAAGGCAACAGGAATGGCTGCAGGAGCCACCGTGGGAACCCATATTCATCCTAAAGCCTCCTTTACAGTATCGATGTTGTGATACATCGTTTCAAAATAATCTTTGTCAGACATACCCATATTCAGAGCAAAAACAGAAATACCCGTTTCCGTTGCCACGACCTGTGAAGCGGAAGTGCTGCCGCTTTCTTCTGTGAAAATGGCAGGTATCTGATACTCCTGCACCAACCCGATCAGTTCTTTTAATTCGTTTGCCGAAGCTTCACTGCCCGATTCTTCTTCCAGTGCGTGCAGAATGTGCAGATCCCAGTATTCGGCAAAATATGAAAAACCGTCGTGGAAGGTGATCATATCCCGATTTGACAGCTCGGAAAGCTGAGCAGCACCGTATGCATCAAGCGCATCAAAGCGCCGGTTCAGTTCACTTAAATTTGACAGTATTGTACTGCTGCTTTCCGGAAACTGACGGATCAGCCCATCGCAGATGTTCTGCGCCATAATGCGGGCATTATCTACACTGAGCCAAATATGAGGATCTTCTTCGTGGTGATGATCGCCGTTTTTTTCTTCGTGTTGATGTCCGGAACAAGACAGGGCAATGTTTAAAGAGGCATCAATGATGTTTTGTGTGCTTTTAAAAACATCGTCCAAAAAGCTTTCAAGTCCTGCACCGGATATGACAACAGTCTGGGCGCTTTCTACTGCCCGCATCTGCCGAACCTGCAGTGTGTAATCATGCAGGCAGGATATACTTTCTGTTACAAGAAGCTCTACTTCAATATCTGTACCGCTGCAAAGAGCGGTTGTAAAATCATATACAGGCCTTGTGGTTGCCACCACATCTACTGTATGTTCAGCATTACACCCGGTAAGGGCGAAAACAGTGCAAGCCAGTATTAAAATACAGATCGTTTTTTTCATAATTATCCAACCTGATTCTAAGAATTCTTTCTTCTATCATATCATACCTGTCAATAATAAAACCGGCAGACTAGATAGCCTGCCGGTTTAGACGGAATATCCAATTAGTGCTGCTCCATCCAGGCGTTAACCTTTGCCTTTGCAAGACGCAGGATGTCTTCGGTGGGGTAGGGAGAATTCTCGCCGCCCTGAACATACAGGAAGTACAGACCCTCGGGAGTCTGGAACAGGATCTCCTCATAACCGGCGGGGTCGCCGTAGTAACCGTATGTATATTTCTTCACCAAAGTTGCGGTTTCGGTATCATACTCTTTCTTGCAGATAATCTTTTTCATAGGATGAAAGCCTCCTTTCTAAAAATTCGTTATCATTATACACAAGTTTTTATGAACTTCAAGTCATATAAAATTTATATCAATTATTTTGTGAAAACTATATAATTTACATCACAAATTAATAAGTTTTCTGTATTTTTGGCATAGGAACTGGACGAAAATGGAATTATGTGGTATCTTATCCGGGAGGTGGAGATTTTGAGAGATATACCGTTTTTTGTGACAGAGCTTGGTGCGGCAAGCTTGACCTTGAGCCAAATACCTTATACCGGAAAGGCGTATATTCGTATTCAGGACAGCCTGACACCCCGGGAACTTTTAAAGGAATGCGTTAATTTTTGTACTGCCGCCGGAGCGCAGCATATATATGCTGCAGGTCATCCTGTTTGTGAAGAATACCCGGAACATACCCGGATCATTCAAATGCGCGCGGATATTGCAGATTTGGGGGATACGGATGCGGCGCTTTTTCCTGTAACCGATAAGACCCTGGAGGATTGGCGACAGATCTATAATCAGAAAATTAAAAATGTTCCCAACGGTGCCTGGATGACCTTACAGGATGCCGATGATATGCTGAAACAGGGGAGTGTTTTTTTTATCCACCGAAACAGCAGCTTGCTTGGTATCGGTAAGGTGGCTGATAATGAGATCCAATGGGTCGCGTCGGTACAGTCGGGCGCCGGTATCGATGTGGTGCGTGCCTTGTGTAATGCCATTTCTGATGATTTTGCAACTGTTACAGTGGCAAGTGCAAATGTAAAGGCTGTTGAACTGTATGAGAAGATGGGGTTCGTACCCGTTAAGGAAATATCCGTGTGGTATCTTATGAAAAAAGCTGAATAAGGGTTGTATTTCCAGTTTTGTTGCGATATAATTTTTTTATTAATCTTTAGGAGTGATATTATGCATATCAAACTTTTGTTTCAGGGCGACAGTATTACAGATGCCGGTCGCAGTTTTGATGACCCCCGTCAACTGGGTGGCGGCTATGTAAAATATGCTGCGGAAAATTTACGTCAGTCTTATCCTCAGGTGGAATTTGATTTCATCAATTTGGGCATCAGTGGTAATCAGACCAAGGATCTGGTAGCCCGGCTCGATAAGGAATTTGTGGAAGTTCAGCCGGATGTGGTATCTATTCTTATTGGTATCAATGATGTTTGGCACCACGCCGGGGATCGCAGCTGGATCCCGGATGAGGACTTTGAGCAGCGGTATCGCACAGTTCTGCAGGCACTGAAGGAGCAGACCAATGCAAAGATTATGATGATGGAGCCGTTTTTGATCCCTGTGGAGGATAAACTGTATTTCCGTGAGGATCTTTATAAGAAGATCGAGATCATCCGCAAGCTGGCACGGGAGTATGCAGATGTGTATCTGCCCACGGATGGCTTGCTGGCTGCAGCCTACATTGGTGATGAGCCCACGACTTTTGCGGCAGACGGTGTTCATCCAACACAAAAGGGTGCCCAGTTTATTGGTAAGCTCTATGCCGACTATATGGCGCAGATCTTGGATAAAATGATCTGAAAGCATTTTATGAGGTGCAATTATGGATTTGCTCAATTATGAAGTTTTGGAAAAATCCGGATACAACGGTTATATTCTGAAAAATGCCCCTGAAAAGGTAATGCAGTTTGGTGAAGGAAACTTTCTGCGTGCGTTCGTTAACTATTGGTTTGATGTTGCCAATGAAAAAGCTGGATGGAATGGCAAGTGTGTTTTGGTTCAGCCTATCGAAATGGGACTAACAGATCTGATCAATGATCAGGAGGGTCTTTATACATTGTATCTGCGTGGCACAGAAAATGGACAGAAGGTAGACCGGAAGCGGGTCGTTTCTTCTGTCAGCCGCTGCCTGAATCCCTATGATAATAAAGGCTTGAGTGATTTGATGGCCCTTGCGGTATCCGATGATCTGGAATATGTGGTTTCCAATACAACGGAAGCCGGTATTGTTTACGATCCTGCCTGTCAGCTGGCTGACAAGCCCTGTACATCTTTCCCCGGCAAACTGACCCAAGTGCTTTATGCCCGCTATCAGGCCGGTAAAAGCGGTCTGGTGATCCTTAGCTGTGAACTCATTGACAATAACGGCAAGGAATTGCAAAAGTGCGTTAATCAGTATATTGACCAGTGGAATTTAGACGACGGCTTTAAAAAGTATGTCAACGAAAACTGCACCTTCTGCTCCACCCTTGTGGACCGGATCGTGCCAGGCAGGATCCGGGATAAGCAGGAGCTTGCTCAGTTAGAGCAGGAAAACGGCTACTGTGACCAGCTGATCGATGTGGGTGAGGTCTTTGGCGTTTGGAATATTGAAGGTCCTGCATGGCTGGAGGAAAAACTGCCGTTTAAGACTGCCGGCGTTAACTGCATTGTTGTGCCGGATGTAACGCCTTATAAAAAGCGTAAGGTTCGTATTCTCAACGGTGCCCATACCGGAACAGTACTTGGCGCTTATCTTGCCGGCTTCAACATCGTCCGTGACTGTATGCACGATGAGACGATCCTTGCATATATGAACAAGATGCTTTATGAGGAGATCATTCCCACACTTCCGTTGGATAGGCATGATTTGGAACAGTTCGCGGCAGCTGTTGCGGATCGTTTTAATAACCCCTTCGTTGACCACGAGATTCTCAGTATTTCCCTGAATTCTACTTCAAAGTGGGCGGCACGGAATTTGCCCAGCTTTTTGGACTATGTGCAGCTAAAGAAGGAGCTGCCCAAGTGTTTGACAATGAGCTTTGCTGCCTACATTGCCTTTCTCACAAATGATATTCAGCAGCTGAATGATCAGGGCTTAGTGTGCCGCCGTGATCAGGGGAATACATATACCTGCTGTGATGACCGCTGGGTACTGGAATTCTACTATGACCATAAAGATGACAGTGTAATCGATCTGGTCCACGCGGTAATGACCAATGAGAAAATGTGGGGTATGGATCTGACAACTGTTGCCGGTTTTGAAGAAGCTACTGTGAACAATTTGAATCAGATCCGTACAGAGGGAATCCGCAACGCGTATACTTCTTGCATTTGAGGAGGGTTTTTATGCCTGATTTAATTCAGATCCATCCGGAAGATACGGTTGCTGTTGCTCTGCGGCCAATCCCACAGGGAACAATTTTTGGGGGCGTTCAGGTGCTTGAGGATATTCCCCAGGGACATAAGCTGGCACTGAAGCCCATGATGGAAAATGAACAGGTTGTAAAATATGGATTTTCCATCGGTCACGCAACTGCTGTGATCCAGCCGGGCGCTTGGGTACATAGCCATAATATGGCAACCAATTTATCCGGTCAGCAGGAGTATTCCTATAATCCCAAGGAGTGTCAGCTTTCACCGACATCGCCCCAAACATTTCAAGGCTATTTGCGCCCGGATGGCAAGGCAGCGATCCGTAATGAGATTTGGATCATACCCACTGTAGGCTGCGTAAATGACGTGGCAAAGGCACTGGCAAGGGAGAATCAGGATCTGGTGCAGGGAAGTGTGGAAGGCTTGTATGCGTTCACCCATCCGTTTGGTTGCTCGCAAACCGGCGCAGACCACGCTCAAACACGGAAACTGTTGGCGGCGCTTGCCAAACATCCCAATGCCGGTGCTGTTCTGATCCTCGGCTTAGGCTGCGAGAATTTGACCAAGGAGCAATTTGTTGCAGAATTGGGAAAATTTAATCCGGCGCGTATACGCTTTTTGACCTGCCAGCAGGTGGAAGACGAAATGATAGCAGGAAGAAAGCTCCTGGAAGAATGTGCTCAATTTGCCAGTAAATTTGAAAGACAGACATTACCGGCATCTAAACTGGTTGTTGGTATGAAATGCGGCGGCTCTGACGGACTTTCCGGCATTACTGCCAATCCGGTGGTTGGAAGATTCTCCGATATGCTGGTTGCGCAAGGCGGTTCTACAGTGCTGACGGAAGTTCCGGAAATGTTTGGTGCGGAAGGCTTTTTGATGGACCGCTGTGTGGATGAAACTGTGTTTCACAAGGCGGTTGCTATGATCAATGGGTTTAAAGATTACTTTATCCGCCACAACGAGGTGGTTTATGAAAATCCCAGTCCCGGCAACCGGGAAGGCGGCATTACCACACTGGAGGAGAAATCCTGCGGCTGTGTGCAAAAAGGCGGCAGCGCCCCTGTTGTAGATGTGATCGGTTACGGCGAGCAAGTAGAGAAGCAAGGACTTCATATGCTCTATGGACCCGGTAACGATTTGGTGTCCGCGACTGCTTTAACAGCGGCAGGTGCCCACCTGATCCTGTTTACCACCGGCAGAGGTACACCCTTTGGCGCTCCTGCTCCTACGATGAAGATCGCAACAAATTCTGCGTTGGCTCAAAAAAAGTCCGGCTGGATCGATTTTAACGCCGGAGAAGTGGCAGATGGCGCAAAGAGCCTTGAAGAATCCGCAGAAGAATTGATGACAAAAGTTTTGAAGATCGCCTCCGGCGAGCTAACCAAAGCAGAACAGCACGGCTTCCGGGAAATCTCTATCTTCAAAGACGGCGTTGTGTTATAAAAGGCTGGTTCTCCCATCTGTTTTGTAGGTTTATCAATGATCGCCCGCACGGTACCGCCGTTTTATTCGGTGGTGAGTAAGTGCGCACTTGTTCATAGGCGGATATTGAGTTCCGGTATATAATATGATTTTCAGAAAAAGAGAGAAGGTGCATTATGACTGTATTTTTGACAAGCCATATTGGTGGTTTTATTAAGAAAGACGGTCAGCGGCTTCCGGCTTCTCTGATAACAGATAACAATCTGGTAAATAACCTTAAAAATCGATGGCCCGAACGCGCAAAGGTTTTGTTTATTGCAGCAAATCCGAACAATATAGAGAAATCAGAATCTTACCGCAATGCCTTTTTGTATGCATTTCCGTTTCACAATATGCCGATTGAAACTTTTACCATATGTGACTGCCGGAATGAGAATATTGTTGAGCAGTTGGCTGATTATAATGTCATTATCCTCTCGGGAGGGCATGTCCCCACACAGAACATTTTCTTTCGGCGTATTAGTTTGAAAGAAAAATTGGACAGCTATAAAGGAATCGTTATTGGTATCAGTGCAGGAACAATGAACTGCGCCGAAAATGTCTATGCACACCCTGAGCTTGAGGGCGAAGCAGTGGATCCGAAATATCAGCGGTTTATTCCGGGGCTTGGTCTGACGAAACGAATGATTCTTCCGCACTATCAAATGATCAAAAATGATACTTTGGATGGATTGCGTGTGTTTGAAGAGATTGCATATCCCGACAGTATTGGCCGGGAATTCTATGCATTGAATGACGGAAGTTATATTCTTTCCGAAAATGGCATAGAAACACTGTATGGGGAGGTATATCGAATCAAGGACGGTCAGATTTCGAAGATCTGCGGAAACGAAGAAAGTGTGATGTTGTAACGAGAGGCAGTCAATCTATGGAGTTACCGGCAAGAAAACAGAGTCGATTAACAGATTATGACTATAGCGTGCCTAACGCATACTTTATTACACATCATCTAATAGGTAATTCCATCCTTTGCAATTCCCTTAGATGGGTTCAATTCCCCTTATCAAAATATAATAGCAATAAAAAGTACCGCCATACGGCGGTACTTTTTATTGGTGGAGCGTCTGCAACCAAGTGTGAACACTCCGATTTCGCTTGATTTAAGCCGTCAAAATAGTCGTTGACTTCATCAATAAGTACGTCGTCAATCTCAATCGGCTTTTCACTACCGTTAAGTATGATTCTGAACTTATCATCAAAAAGGTAGATGGCACCGACAAAGATGTTAATTAAGCTACGCCGTCTGTGTATGTTATTGAGACTGCCGTTCTTCAATTTGTATAGGAAGTCAGTAATGTCTTGCTCATTGAGAATAAACTGCTTGCTGATCTCTAAGGCAAGCTGTTCTTTCAGCACCTTCTTTTCCTGCTGACGCTTGTTGATACGCTCAGTTATCATATCTACCGACTGACCGCTCTCCAACGCCTTCCAAAGGTTCTCAATAGCAACATCAATCTCTTTAATAGCGGATTTGATTCGTTTAATTGTCGCTGTGTCCATATCTGCCTTGCAGACCTTGGCAACTTCGGCGGCAATTCTTTTTATGTTACTGTCGGTGAGCATCTTGTAACAAGCGTTAACGATACGATCCTCGATAAGTTCCTTGCTGACAACCTTTTTGTGGCACAGCTTTTTCTTTGCGTTCTTGCAAGCGTAGTAGTGGTACGCCTT
>CAZLLC010000027.1:0-16816 GCA_964560245.1 uncultured Oscillospiraceae bacterium
CTGAAGATGCCGCTGGTGCTGCGTGTGTCTGTGGGCTCCAAGTACGGCGCCCAGCACTCTCAGGACTGGACAGCCCTGTGTGCTCACATTCCCGGTCTGAAGGTCTGCTTCCCCGCAACACCTTGGGAAGCTAAGGGCTTGATGGAAACCGCCCTGAAGGGCACTGACCCCGTTGTATTCTTTGAGAGCCAGAGAATTTACGACGTGGGTGAGCAGTTCCACGAAGGCGGCGTGCCCAACGAGCGTTATGAGATCACCATCGGTGATACCAACAAGGTTCGTGACGGTAAGGATATTACCATTCTGACCATCGGCGCTGCGCTGTACCGTGCTGTGGATGCTGCCAAGACCCTGTCTGAGAAGTACGGTATGGAAGCGGACGTTATCAACATCCACTCCCTGGTGCCGCTGGATTATACCAACATTATTGAATCTGTCCGTAAGACCGGTAAGGTGGTTCTGGTGTCTGATGCCTGCGCCCGCGGTTCTTATATGAACGATGTGGCAAGAAACATCACCGAGCTGTGCTTCGACGATCTGGACGCTCCTCCCGTTGTGATCGGCGCCCGTAACTGGATCACACCTCCCTTCGAATTCGACGAATTCTTCTTCCCCCAGGCAAGCTGGATCTTGGATACCATCCACGAAAAGCTGGTGCCTCTGGCTGGCTACACACCTGAAAACGGCTGTGACGAGGCTGAAACCATCCGCCGTTCCAAGGAAGGTGTGTAAGCTTCGATGGAAATTCAACGGACAGCCAACGCCGGAATCTTACTGACGTTGGACGGCAAACGCCTTTTGCTGGATGGCGTATGTGAGAAGATGGGCGCTTATTTGCAGACCCCGCCGCAGATCCGCAGCAGCTTGCTGAAGGATCCGCCGGATGCGTTGATATTCACCCATAGCCACGGCGACCATTATGACAGTCTGTTCGTTACCGATTACCTGAAAAATTCCGCAGGTCCTGTTTTGGGACCTGCGGATATTCCGTACAGCAAGCAAGAGCCTTTGCGGCTGGACGGTGTGTGTATTACGCCGGTGGAAACGAAGCATATCGGTAATTCAGACTGTAAGCACCATTTTAGCTATGTGATCCGTGGCAGTCAGTGTATTTGGTTTTTAGGTGATGCTTCTTATTTGGGTTGGAAAAAGATCCCGGATCTGCCTGCGCCGGATGTGATCATCGCGCCCTTTGGATTTTTACTGGGCAGGGGATTGGAATACTGTCAATCCTTCCAACCAAAGGCTATTGTCGTTTTACATTTGCCTAAACGGGAAAATGATCCTTACGGATTGTGGAACAGACTGGAGCAGACCATTTCGGTCAAGGATATGGCAAATATCCGCATTCCGGATGTTGGATCGAATATACATATATAAACGTTGCTATGATTTCTTAGCGGCATTTCAATGCAATAGAAAATGATAAAAGCAGAATAGAAATAGATAAAAAGCAAGATCTTCCAGTTGACAAATATGTTGTTGAGTGGTAAAATCCTGAGGTAATCTTTTTTTGGAGGCGATCGAAATGATCCATACAAAAATCATTGTTGTTAAAAATCCCGACGAGATGGGCGTCAAGGCTGCTGACCAGTTTGAGGCTATGATCCAGGCTAAGCCTGCCTGCGTCATTGGTTTGGCTACCGGTTCTACACCGCTGCCCCTTTACAGAGAGCTGATCAACCGTGAGAAGGCTGGCAAGATCGACTTCTCCCGTGTGCGTTCTGCCAATTTGGACGAGTACAAGGGTCTTGCGCCGGATCACGAGCAGAGCTATCGCAAGTTTATGCAGGAGAATCTGTTTGACCACATCTCCATCAAGCCGGAGAACACCATCGTTCCCGACGGTTTGGCAGAGGATGTTCAGGCAATGTGCCAGGCTTATGAAGACAAGATCGAGCAGTGGGGCGGTGTTGACCTGCAGCTTTTAGGCATTGGTCACGACGGTCACATCGGCTTCAATGAGCCCGAGGATCATTTCCCCGGTATGACCCACGAGGTGAAGCTGACGGAAATGACCATTGATGCCAACAAGCGCTTCTTTGATTCCATTGACGATGTTCCCAAGTCTGCTGTGACCATGGGTATCGGCACGATTATGGCTGCCAAGAAGATCGTAATGGTGGTCACCGGTGCAGATAAGAAGGAAATCCTGCATAAGACCTTCTGGGGTCCTGTTACCCCCGAAGTTCCTGCTTCCATCCTGCAGTTCCATCCCGATGTAACACTGATCTGCGACGAAGCAGCATATCCTGTGTAATGTAATACAACAAAAACGCCACAGATTCCATTGAATCTGTGGTGTTTTTTATGCATACAAGCTTATTCAGATTGAGAAGCTTCTTCCAATGCTTCTGCAGGAGCATCCGTGGGTGCTTCTGTGGGCACCTCAGTAGGAGCATCCGTCGGGGCTTCAGTGGGCGCTTCAGTGGGCGCTTCTGTAGGAGCATCCGTAGGTGCTTCAGTGGGCGCCTCGGTAGGAGCCTCGGTGGGCTTTTCGGTAGGCTTCTCCGTGGGCTTCTCCGTGGGCTTCTCTGTAGGCTTTTCAGTTTCAGGCTCTGTGGGCTTTTGGGTAGGAGCCTCTGTTTCCGGTTCTGTGGGTGCTTCCGTTGGCTCTTCGGTGGTTTCCGGTTCTGTTTCTTCCGTAATGATCTTACAGACTACCTTATCCCGCTTGCTGTAGGTGTCCTTACATTCCAGAGTTCGTTCGATCTCTTCGCCGGTTTGCTTGTCGTATTTGACACGGAAGCTTTGGGATTTGTAGCCGGTGTACGGTTCGACGATCACATCACCGTCTTTATAACCTTTTTCGTTATCAGCTTCCATTTCTTCGTATTTGGTTTCATAAGCAATGGTATCCAACCACTCATATTCAAACTCTACATAGTAATCCTTGGTGTCCGTACCGATCAGAGTGATGGTCACATCACCGTCTTCGGAGGAAGCATCGATCCGGATAGGATACTCAAAGTTATTTTCAAATTTGAAGTCCACACCGCCCCAGAAAACGGTAGCATCTGTGCTAAGAGGTGTGTAAGAGGAAGCATAGATATGGGCGTACCGTTCTACGATTTTCAGATCAGAAATAACAGTACAGTAATATAGTGTAGTTGCCACCTGGCAAATACCGCCGCCGATATCCTGCACAGTCTGACCGTTTATATAAGAGGCGGCAGGGCGGTAACCCTTTTCTTCTGTGCGTTCGCCCAGTGCTTCGTTGTAGCTGAATACGTCTCCGGGATACAGGATCAAACCGTTGATGGCTTCTGCAGCCAGTTCCAGATTGATGTCCCGATTGTATTGACTGCTGGCGTAGGTGGTGTAGGTGGCAAGCTCATCCCGGAAGAGCATAGAGGACAGTTCCTCTGCGGTCATTTCCGGAGCGCTCCACTCAAAATCCACGGTAAAGGTCTCACCGTATTGCGATTGTTCCAATTTGGTGATCACTTCGTCAGCATTAAAGCTGTAGCCGTATGTGCCGCCGCTGACCTCAAAGCTCTCCTTATCCATCTCAGCTTCCACAGCTTCTACGCAGTAAAGCTCTGTATATGCATCAAGATCGGGCAGATCAGGTTCGGTATAAGGACACTGGAATTCTACGGTGCGTTCGCCGTTGTTATAACAAGCCAAAACCGCATCCATCAAATCTCCCAGATCCAGCCGGATACCGGGCTGACCCTTGGTTACAGACAGCTTCAGGGAGGCATTTTCGTCAATAGCAGCATAGCTTTCCGGTTCGCTGCCGGAAACAGACAGAACGGTTTGGGTCAGGGTAGATGTGAAATGGGGGGTAAGCGTGTCCAAAACACCGATAACAGCATTGTTTTCGATGGTCAGATATTCTGTTATATCCAGCGCGTGTACAGTTTCCGCATCGTTGACCCAAGCAATGGCAGCAGATACAGCAGATGTCACGTCCAGCTTTACGCAGGATACTTCATAGGGAATAGTCACAGCTTGATCCTCTACCTGTACCGTGATCAACTGATTGGTGTACAAGGCATCAAAACCTTCTCGTACTGCTTTTTCCGCGTCTTTTCTGTTCATACCGGAAACATCGATGCCGGCAATGGTCACATTGGCAGAAATGACCTGATTGTTTCTGGAAACGGTGAAACAAATGACAGAAATTGCAAGAATGGCAACCAGAACCAGGCAGACGGATACGATCAAAATGATCTGCGGGCGGTTGCTTGCCTTCCTGGCGTATTTTCCGGGTTTGTTTGGTTTTTCCGTCTTTCCTTCGGATAGGCTGTGGAAGGCATTTTCAAGTTCTTCAATATCATTTTCGTTTTTCTTAGGGCTTTTTTGTGCCATAAAACACACCCCTTTCAATATTATGTCGATCAATGCCATATTTTATCACAATATAGGACTTTTGGCAATAGAATATTAGAATATCATTGCGAAATATAATTGGAAAATCGTGCAATAAACACTTTTGCCTGCTTTAGACTGTCTACGCCGGAGGCAAGCTTGAAACGCAGGGTCGGCTGCTTAGCGTTGGCAACAAACTGAACACGGCTTTTGTAATCCGGGTCCGCACAGAGCTGACTGACCGCATCCAGGTCTAATTTGTGCATGGTAAACAGAATTTCTGATGCCTTTTGGCGAATGTCCGTGATGCAGACCTTTCTGGCGTTTGCGCGCAAAAGGGCAATTTCAATCAGGTTCAGAACGCCCTTCGGCGGTTCGCCGTAGCGGTCGATGATCTCATCCAGCAGATCGTCCGCATCCTCCTGATTGCGGATGGCAGCCATACGCCGGTAAAGATCCATCCGTTCCTCACCACGGCAGACATAGTCTTTGTCCACATTGGCTGTCACGTTCAGATCGGCGGTGCAATCCGGTTCTTTGCTTGCCTGACCTTTTTCCTCCAGCACAGCTTCGTCCAAAAGCTTCAGGTACATATCATAACCTACACTCATCATATGACCGGACTGCTCTGCACCAAGCAGATTACCGGCACCACGGATCTCCAGATCCCGCATTGCGATCTTGAAACCGCTGCCAAATTCGGCAAAATCCCGGATGGCAGTCAGCCGCTTTTCCGCTATCTCGGTCAGAGATTTATCCGGTCTGTAGGTCAGATAGGCATAGGCACGGCGTGTAGACCGTCCAACACGACCGCGCAGCTGGTGCAGCTGACTAAGACCGAAACGGTCAGCGTTTTCGATGATCAGGGTGTTGACATTGGGAATATCCAGACCGGTTTCGATAATGGTGGTGCACACCAGCACCTGCACTTCGCCTTCAGCCATAGACTGCATAACATCGCTAAGGGCGTCTTCGCCCATTTTTCCGTGGGCAACGGCTACGGACAGACCGGGAATACGCCGTTTCAGAGCAGCGGCGCACTGGTCGATGGATTCTACCCGGTTGTGCAGGTAGTAGACCTGCCCGCCCCGTTCCACTTCCCGGCGTATGGCATCGTCCAGGATCCCGTTGGAATGCTCGATCACAAAGGTCTGTACCGGAAAACGGTCTGCAGGCGGGATCTCGATGGTAGACATATCCCGGATGCCGGAAAGCGCCATATTCAGGGTACGGGGGATCGGTGTGGCGGAAAGGGTCAGTACATCCACGCCTTGGGAGATCTCCTTCAGCCGTTCCTTGTGGCTGACGCCGAAGCGCTGCTCCTCATCCACGATCAAAAGACCAAGATCCTTGAATTCCACACTCTTTTGCAGAAGCTTATGGGTACCGATAATCAGATCCACCTGACCGGCACGCAGATTTTGCAGTGTGGTTTTTTGTTGATTGGATGTTCGGAAACGGCTAAGCACATCAATGTTCACAGGAAAGCCCCGGAAACGGGCAACAGCAGTCTGATAATGCTGCTGAGCAAGCACCGTCGTGGGAACTAATATGGCAGCCTGCTTGCCGTCCATAACCGCTTTCATAATCGCGCGCATAGCCACTTCTGTTTTGCCGAAGCCCACATCACCGCAAAGCAAGCGGTCCATGGGGGTGGGGGCTTCCATATCCACCTTGATCTCGTGGATGCAGCGCAGCTGATCGTCGGTTTCCGGATAGGGGAAATTATCCTCAAATTCCTTTTGCCAGGGGGTATCCGCTGAAAAGGCAAAGCCTTCCTGCCTTTTCCTGGCGGCGTAGAGCTTGATGAGCTCGCCGGCCATATCCTTGGCGGCTTTCCGGGCTTTTGCTTTTGTTTTCTGCCAGGCATCCGTGCCGATCTTGTTCAGCCGGATATTGGCGTCCTCGCCACCGCCGATATATTTACTGACCATATCCAGCTGGGTGGCAGGAACGAACAGGGTATCGGATCCCTGATAGGCGATCTTTACATAGTCTTTTACAGCACCGTCCACCCGGATCTGCTCCATTGCCACAAATCTGCCGATGCCGTAATTTTCGTGTACCACCAGATCACCGGGGGTCAGATCAGTAAAAGAATTGAGTTTTTGCCTGTTTGTAGCGGTTTTCTTTGCTTTTTTCGGTGCGTTTTTTGCCAAAAGCTGACCTTCCGACAGCACAGCCAATTGGCGATCCGGGTATTCCATACCGAAGGGTAGTGTTCCTTCCGTCAGGAAGATCTGTCCCGGCTGGGGAAGTGCTTCCAATGGAATGGCAATGGACGCCTTGATGTTTTTGGCAAACAGCATTTCCTGCAGCATCTGGGCTCTGTGCCGGCTGCCGCAAAGCACAAGACTGGAAAAACCGATGTGCTGATAGTGCGCAAGATCTGCTGCGGCGGTATCCAGACTTCCGCCGTAGCCGGGAAGCTGCTTGGCGGCGATGGGGATCAGTGTTTTAGGCGGCAATTCCTCCGGATAGGCAGAACCTGCAAAGGTGTCCATATAGATCACCGTACGGTCCTTAACACAATGGAAGAAATCCTCCCATTGGCACACATAGTCGCACAGCTCTCCTGCCAGCAGACCGCTTTGCAGCATATTGTCAAGCTGCAGCCCTATATCCTCCACCCGTGTCCGGGCGGTGCGATGGATGCTGTTCTGATCACACAGGATCACCAGCGCATCCTGCGGAATATAGTCCGCTGCGGTGGTAAATTCAGGATAAATGAAACCCATATACCGGTCAGAGGCAGGATTGGGCAAATTATTTTCGTATTTATGCAGATCCTTATCAAGGGTCTTGATCAGTTCCTCGTTAATGTTCTTTCTTTTTCGTTGGGAAGCGATCAGACGGGATATATCATCGCAAAGTCCGGGCAGCCCCTTTTCGTGCAGACAAGGTTGAGTCTCACCAATGGGAAGAACTGTAAAGCAATCAGTATTTTCTGATCTGCGCTGGGTGGCAGGATCAAAGTAGCCCATAGTATCCAGTTCGTCTCCGAAGAATTCTATACGAACAGGACGGTCAGCGGCGGGGGAGTATATATCCACAATACCGCCGCGAACAGCAAACTGACCGGGACCTTCCACCATTGCACAGCTGGAATACCCGGAAACGGTCAGCTTCCGGGTCAGCTCGTCGATGGTGTATTCTTTGCCAACACACAAAGTAAAAGCTGCTGCTTCAAGAGTTTCCGGGGGGATGGTACGCTGGCTGAGGGCATCCCAGGTCATTATTTGCAGACGGGTATTGCCTTTTTGCAGGTCGTAAAGCTGACGCAAACGTTTTTGCTCCCAGGCTCTGGAAACAACAGCACTGTCATACAAGGTCAGTTCCCGGCTGTTAAGCACCGGGGCTTCAAGGGCTAAAAAGGCGGTCAGATCCTGCTGAAGGCGTTTGGCGGCAGCGTCATCCTGACAGACGATCACGATGGGATGCTCCGTATGGGCGTAAAGACCGGCGATCAGATGGCTTCTGCAGATCTGACTGACACCGGTAACCGCCGCGGATGCGCCCTTATGCACATATTGCAAAAGGGTGGTGTATTCCTTCATAGAATGCAGCATATTCAGCAGATTTTCCATAATTTTGACCTCCTTTTTGAGAATTTGCTCCACGCAGTGACGCGGAAAGGGGAAAATACATCCCCTTTCCGTGTTCTTAAAATATGAAATTACGGATGAGAACCGTTAAAACGGTTGGCAGCCTCATACACGCCGTGCTCGATGATATACAGGGCGCTGTCTGCCGCGTTTTCCAAAGATACAGCCAAGGCTTTTTCCTCGCTGGCGGTGAAGCCGGACAGGACCCATTGGGCAAGATCCGCATCCTTGTGGGGCTTGCCGCCCACACCGATTTTTACCCGCGGAAATTCCTGGCTGCCTAATTCGGCAATAATGGATTTGATGCCGTTATGCCCGCCAGCGCTGCCTTCGGAGCGGATACGCAGTCTGCCTGGCTCCAAAGAAATATCATCAAACAGAACAATGATGCGCTGAGGCGGAATGTTGTAGTAAGCAGACATCTGCAATACAGACCGACCGGAGAGATTCATAAAGGTCTGAGGTTTGAGCAGGAATACTTTACACCCGCCCAAAACAGCCTGCCCGTACAACCCCTGAAACTTGGCTTTGTCGATCTTGCAGTGAAGCTTTTGGGCGATCAGATCAATGGCACGGAAACCGCAGTTGTGCTTGGTGGCGGCGTATTCCTTGCCGGGATTGCCCAAGCCCACAATAAGCCAGCTTTCCTTTTTCTGTCCGAACATAGCTTAGAACAGGTCGGCGATGGAGGTACCGCCGTGGATGTGGGAAATGGCGCGGGCAAAGATCGGTGCCACATCCAGCTGCTTGATCTTGTTGCTGGGGGTATTATTGGTAAGAGGAATGGTATTGTGGAGCACAAGTTCCTGAATGGGGCTTTCCTCAATGCGCTCAAAGGCCGGACCGGAAAGCACACCGTGGGTAGCACAGGCGTAGATCTCTTTCGCACCGCCTACTTCTACAAGGGCGTTGGCGGCGTTGCACAAAGAACCGGCGGTGTCTACCAGATCATCATACAGAATACAGGTTTTGCCCTTTACATCACCGATCACATTCATAACCTCGCACACATTGGCCTTCTGGCGGCGCTTATCCACGATAGCCAGACCCATATGTACCTTAGCAGCGAATGCACGGGCACGGGCAACAGAGCCCACGTCAGGGGCAACGACAACGAAATCATCGTGATTATATTTATCCTCGGGGAATTTGTCCAGATAGTATTTCACAAAGGTGGGATTGCCCAGCAGCTGATCCACGGGGATGTCGAAGAAGCCCTGCAGCTGAGATGCGTGCAGATCCATTGTCAGAATACGGTTAGCGCCGGCAGCGGTGAGCATATTGGCCACCAGCTTGGCAGAGATGGGATCACGGCTTTTTGCCTTCCGGTCCTGACGGGCATATCCAAAGTAGGGGATCACAGCGGTGATACGGCCTGCGGAAGCACGGCGGCAGGCGTCGATCATAACCAGCAGCTCCATCAGGTGATCGTTCACCGGCTTACAGGTAGACTGGATCAGAAACACATCGGCTGCGCGGACGGTTTCTTCCAGTGTTACGGAAGCTTCGCCATCGGCAAAGGTCTTGACAACACTTTTGCCCATAGGCAGACCCAGCTCCTTGCAAACAGTTTCGGCAAAAACCGGGTTGGAGTTGCCACAAAAGATCTTGGTATTTTCTCCATAAGCAATCATAATCTGCAATTCCTCTCTTTTGTTTCTTAAGTATAAAGGTCTAATAAACCATACACCGTTATTATAACACTTTCTGTTATAAAAATGCAATACGGTTTGCAAAGAATATGCCACGAAATCCGGTAAAAATTTCAAGGTTTCTTTATGGGATTCGACGATAATAATCTGTATGCGGTCAGTGCGAAAATCTGTTTGAAATTTCTCTTGTAGAACATAGCTGGCTGTGGTATAATATTCTATGACACTTTTCACAGGAGCATACTATGAATAATTTCATTAAAATTCAGGGCGCAAGAGAGAATAATCTAAAAAATATCGATCTGACCATCCCAAGAGACAAAATGGTGGTGTTTACGGGGCTTTCCGGCTCCGGTAAATCCAGCCTGGCATTTGATACGATCTATGCCGAAGGTCAGCGCCGGTATGTGGAGAGCCTGAGCTCCTATGCCCGGCAGTTTTTGGGACAGATGGATAAGCCCGATGTGGATGCCATCGAAGGTCTTTCTCCTGCTATTTCCATTGATCAGAAAACCACCTCTAAAAATCCCAGATCCACAGTGGGTACGGTTACGGAGATCTATGATTACCTGCGTCTTTTGTGGGCGCGGGTGGGTGTTCCCCATTGTCCCAAGTGCGGCAGGGAGATCAGCCGTCAGACCGTCGATCAGATCGTCGACCGTGTAGAAGCCTTGGGGGAAGGTACCCGGTTTATCATTCTTTCTCCGGTGATCCGGGGGAAGAAGGGCGAGCATCAGAAGATTTTTGAAGATGCCAGAAAATCCGGCTTTGCCCGTGTGCGTGTGGATGGCAGCCTTTATGATCTGAGCGAGACCGTCACTCTGGATAAGAATAAAAAACACAATATCGAACTGGTGGTCGACCGTTTGGTGATCCGTGAAAATCAAAGACGGCGTCTGACGGATTCTATCGAAACAGCCTGCAGTCACTCCGGCGGTTTGGTGATCATTGAGCTTCCGGACAGCAAGGAAGAACTGAGCTTTTCTCAGAATTATGCCTGCGAGGACTGCGGAATCAGCCTGACGGAATTGGAGCCCCGGATGTTCTCCTTCAATAATCCTGCAGGTGCCTGCCCATCCTGTACCGGCCTGGGATTCCAGCTTGTACCGGATGTGGATCTGGTGATCCCGGATAAATCCAAGTCGATTTTTGAGGGCGCTATTCAGGTTTCGGGCTGGAGCAGCGCCAAAACCGATTCTATTTTCCGGATGTACTTTGAAGCACTGGCAAAAAAATACCATTTTTCCCTGACTGACCCTGTGAGCACCTTATCCCCGGAGGCAATGGACGTGATCCTGTACGGCACAAAGGGCGAAAAGCTCCGGATGTCCTATAACCGGGGCAACGGTATGGGGGTGCTGGAGCAGCCCTTTGAGGGTATTATGAATAACATCAGCCGCCGTTTCCGGGAGACCCAGTCTGACTGGGCGCGGAAGGAGCTGGAGGAGTGTATGTCCTCTGCCCCTTGTCCAAGCTGTCACGGCGACCGGCTTTCTGACCTGGCACGGGCTGTGACCGTAGGCGGCATCGGCATTATGGATTTTTGCCGTATGAGCATCCGTCAGGAGCTGGAATTTATGAATACGCTCCATTTGGACGGCAATATGGCCATCGTTGCCGAGCAGATCATCCGGGAGATCAAATCCAGACTGCAATTTCTGATGGATGTGGGTCTGCAGTACCTGACACTTTCCCGGGCAGCAGCCACCCTTTCCGGCGGCGAAAGCCAGCGCATCCGGTTGGCAACACAGATCGGTTCTTCCCTGATGGGTGTGCTGTATATTTTGGATGAGCCGTCTATCGGTCTGCACCAGCGGGACAACGAAAAGCTTTTGCAGACCCTTTGTAAGCTGCGGGATATTGGCAATACCCTGATCGTGGTAGAGCACGATGAGGATACTATGCGCGCGGCAGACTATATTGTGGATGTAGGTCCCGGGGCAGGCAGTCACGGCGGTGAGATCGTGGCAGCAGGCTCTTTGGAGGATATAATCAATACACCGCGATCTGTGACCGGTCAATATCTGTCCGGTGTAAAGAAGATCCCGGTGCCGTCAGCACGCAGAGCAGGAAACGGACAATTCCTGACGGTCAAGGGTGCGGCAGAAAATAACCTGAAGGATATTGATGCAGCCATTCCTTTGGGAACACTCAGCTGTGTGACCGGTGTTTCCGGATCTGGTAAATCCAGTTTTGTGGGAGAGGTGCTGAATAAAACCCTTTTGGCAAAGCTCAATCACGCCCGGACAAGACCCGGTGCCTGTAAGTGCATTGAAGGTATAGAGCACCTGGACAAGGTGATCGATATTGACCAAAGCCCCATCGGGCGTACACCCAGATCCAATCCGGCGACCTATACAGGACTGTTTAACGATGTACGGGATCTGTTTGCCTCCACAGCCGACGCGAAAATGCGTGGCTATGGACCGGGTCGTTTCTCCTTTAATGTCAAAGGTGGACGCTGTGAAGCCTGCAACGGTGACGGTTTGGTGAAAATTGAAATGCACTTTTTGGCAGATGTGTATGTGCCCTGTGAGGTTTGCCGTGGACAGCGGTACAACCGGGAAACATTGGAAGTGCAGTATAAAGGCAAAAATATTGCCCAGGTTTTGGATATGACAGCGGAGGAAGCCGTCACATTTTTTGAAAACCTGCCCAAGATCTGCCGTAAGGCGCAGACCCTTGTGGAGGTTGGACTGGGCTATGTAAAGCTGGGTCAGTCCAGCACCACTCTGTCCGGCGGCGAAGCCCAGCGGGTGAAACTGGCAACAGAGCTTTCCCGGGCGTCCACAGGACGGACCGTCTATATTTTAGACGAACCCACCACCGGTTTGCACGCGGCAGATGTGCACAAGCTGATCGAGGTGCTGCAGCAGCTGGTGGATGCCGGCAATACGGTTTTGGTTATAGAGCATAACTTAGATGTGATCAAAACCGCGGACTATATCATTGATCTGGGACCCGAGGGCGGTGACGAGGGCGGCTATTTGGTAGCCTGCGGTACGCCTGAGCAGATCATTCAGGTTCCGGAAAGCTATACCGGAAAGTATCTGAAACCCTATCTGGAAAAATAAAATACCGGGTGCTGGAAGCACCCGGTACATACTCAGTATTTTTTGTCATTGAAAAGCCAGTGGGGGAGAACATCGGCAAGCTCAATTAAAGCGGGATCTCTGCCGCCGTAAATATCCGGTTTCAAAGAGGAAGCGCGAAGAGGCGAATTGCCGCTTGACTTGATACATAGCGCCATTGTGATCTTGGCACCCTGATCTTCGCTATGCTCCACAAGGACAGTGCCTCCATGGGCAGCCGCCGCGCTGTGGACCATAGACATTCCAAGACCGAGTCCGTGCCGCCGGTCTTCAATACCGGGCTGCCGGGCAAAACGGGTGAACATTGATCCCCGCAGGGCGTTTTCGATACCGGTTCCGTTGTCAAATACGGTTAGATACAGCTTGTTATCAATATGCTTCAAAGTCACATCTATGGTTTTTCCAACAGCTGTGAATTTTGCGGCATTGGACAGCAGATTGTAAACCGCCCGTTCCAGCAGTTCCTGATCCGCAAGGGCGTATACCGTGTGATTAGGCAGGCGGTATTGAATGTCTATACCGCTGTGAGCCAGCAAAGTTTTGGCTTTTTCCAAAATCTGCTCAAAAAGCCCAACCATTTCACAGGTGACCATACGGGGCGCGGCGTTAGCAAGTGAATACGCGTCGGACATATTACCGATGATCCGCTGAAGCCGGAATAGATTCTGTGTCAGCTTTGCCCGGTAATTTTCATCTATCTCCGTAAGCCGGTCCATAATGATGCTGATCTCAGAGATGGGCATACACAATTGCTCGGCGGCAAGTGCCAGAGCCTGCAGTTCTGCGTTGGCAACTGCGGCATCAACCGTGAAAAGATCTGCTTCTTCCAGACGGGTCACGGTGCAATTGCAGGGTATTTCACCAAGGCGAACGGTCAAATACAGGTTGCTGTCTGAAAAACTGTTGTATTCCTCAAAGCCGGTGACGATCATATCCCGGACAGACATACCGGTTTCGACCAGCCGCTGCTTAGCGGCAAGGTTCACGGCAATGACCATACCTCTTTTTACCAAAAATGCCGGATGATCCAATTGCCCGATCATAGTCTGCAGATCCTTATTCTGCTCCAATCCTTTCACCTCCAGACATAGGTTATCCCGTTTGTTTAAAATTTCTCAAAGGACTATACGGATCCGTTCGACGGATTTCGACATATTCATTGTAACTGATTTTTTCAAAATATCAAGAAAAATAATAAGAGGGTGTTACTTTGGCGATTCAAGACGGACACAGACAGAGAGTTAAAAACCGCTTCCGTAAGGAAGGACTGGAAAACTTTGAAGAACGCTATGTGCTGGAATTGCTGCTGTTTTATTGCATTCCGAGAAAGGATACCAAAGAGCTGGCGTGTCAGCTTTTGGAACATTTCGGTTCTATAGTGGGCGTTTTGGAAGCGACCGCAGAGGAGCTGGAAGCTGTACCCGGTGCAGGAGAGGGCGTTGCTACATTTCTTTCCCTGCTTTCTCAGGTGCAGCGGTATTATCAGGATAAAAAGATCCAGCAGCAGACGCAGCTACTGGATACAGTTGAAAAATGTATTGAATATCTCAGACCCTGTTTTATGGGTAAGCGCAGTGAGGTGGTGTATGTGCTGTGCCTGGACGGAAAATGCAAGCCTCTTGCCCGGAAAATGGTGGGAGAGGGCAGCCTGAATTCTGTCAATGTTTCTGTGCGCAAGATCATTGAGATCGCCATATCCTGCGGAGCTCATTCGGTGATCTTAGCCCATAATCACCCCGGCGGTATGGCACTGCCGACCCACGATGATGTCCAGGCGACCCACCATATTGCCGATGCCTTGGCAATGGCGGAGATCGAATTGGCAGACCATATTATTTTTACAGAGGATAACCGTGTATCCCTTGCTCAGTGCGGTTATTATAAGAGAAGATAACAGGGCATATCTAAAAACGCCGTAGAGGTGCCCGATACTGAATGTTTGAAAGCGGAGATTTGTAATGGATCAGTTTAAGCTTGTTTCTCCATATAAGCCATCCGGCGATCAACCCCATGCTATTGAAGCCCTGGCACGGGGCGTAGAACTTGGTCTGCGGGAGCAAACGCTGTTGGGCGTTACCGGTTCCGGCAAGACCTATACGATGGCGTCCATTATTGAAAAAGTGAATAAGCCCACCTTGGTGCTTGCCCACAATAAAACCCTGGCAGCCCAGCTTTGCTCTGAATTCCGGGAGTTTTTTCCGGATAACGCGGTGGAGTACTTTATTTCCTACTACGACTATTATCAGCCGGAGGCCTATATTGCCCATACGGATACCTATATCGAAAAGGATTCTGCGGTCAATGAGGAGATCGACCGGCTGCGGCATTCTGCCACATCGGCGCTGTTTGAACGGCGGGATGTGATCGTGGTGGCATCGGTCAGCTGTCTGTACGGTTTGGGTGACCCCATCGACTACCGCAGTATGGTCATATCTCTGCGTGTGGGGCAGCAAAAGCCTGTGGATGAGATCCTGCAAAAGCTTACCGAGATTCGGTATGAGCGCAATGATATTGATTTTTCCCGTAATAAATTCCGTGTCCGTGGCGATACCGTTGAGGTCTACCCGGCCTATTGGAACGGTCGCGCCATACGGATAGAATTTTTCGGTGACGAGGTGGACCGTATTTCGGAGATCAACGCCGTTTCCGGGATGGTGGAACGGTATATTGATCATATTGCCATCTATCCTGCCAGCCATTATGTGGCATCCCGGGAAAAGCTGGAACGGGCAATGACAGAAATTCGCAAAGAATGTGATGAGCAGGTTGCGCTATTTAACAGTCAAAATAAGCTGCTGGAGGCACAGCGGATCGCCCAAAGAACCAATTATGATTTGGAAATGCTGACAGAGATCGGCTTCTGTACCGGCATTGAAAACTATTCCCGGGTCATTCAGGGAAGAGCCCCCGGCACACCGCCCACCACACTTTTGGATTATTTTCCGGACGATTTCTTAATGTTTGTGGATGAAAGTCACGTAACACTGCCCCAGTGCAGAGCAATGTATGCCGGTGACCGCAGCCGTAAGGATTCTCTTGTGAATTACGGTTTTCGTTTACCCTCAGCCTACGACAACCGCCCACTGAATTTTGATGAATTTGATTCCAAGATCAATCAGGTGATCTATGTGTCTGCCACACCAGCTGAATATGAGCAGACAAGATCGGCGCAGACCGTAGAGCAGGTGATCCGTCCCACAGGCTTGCTGGATCCGCTGGTGCAGGTGCGCCCTATTGAAGGGCAGATCGACGACCTGATCGGTCAGATCAAAGCCCGCGCCAGTCGGGATGAGCGTGTTTTGGTAACGACTTTGACCAAGAAAATGGCAGAGGATCTGACGGTTTATCTGCAAAAGGCCGGTATCCGTGTTCGTTATATGCACTCAGATATCGGCGCAATGGAGCGGATGGAGATCATCCGGGATCTGCGGATGGCAAAATTTGATGTGCTTGTGGGCATCAATCTGCTTCGGGAAGGTCTGGATTTACCGGAGGTCAGTCTTGTGGCTATATTGGATGCGGACAAGGAAGGCTTCCTGCGCTCTGAAACCAGCCTGATCCAAACCATTGGCCGTGCGGCAAGAAATGCGGACGGCACGGTGATTATGTACGCCGATGTGATTACGAGATCAATGAAAGCTGCCATCGATGAAACAAAGCGCCGGCGGCAGATTCAGGATGATTACAACAAAGCCAACGGCATTGTGCCCAAGACCATCATCAAGTCTGTTCGGGATCTGATCGAGATCTCTTCGCCTACAGCGGAGCGGAAGGGCAGAGCCGGTGTGAAGATGACCAAGGCAGAAAAAGAAAAGGAAATTGCCCGTTTGGAAAAGCAGATGAAGGAAGCCGCCAGGATGATGGAGTACGAGTACGCCGCCATCCTGCGGGATCAGATCATCGAGCTCCGCGGATAAAGTTAAAAACACACCGAGGATGCCCCCAATGGACATCCTCGGTGTGTTTTTACTGATTAGGGAAACCACCGGCTATGCCGGTGGAGGTGCCCCGTAAAAAAGCTTTAGCTTCAAGCATCGAGCGAAGCGAGCTACTAACAAGCAATTTAGCAAGTTAGTACAAGCTCAGAAAGAAGCATAAGTGCCCGTTTACGGGCGGCGGAGCAGTAGATGCAAGAGAAAGAATATTCAGT
>CAZLLC010000028.1:0-16024 GCA_964560245.1 uncultured Oscillospiraceae bacterium
ATAGTTATGATATTTTATCTATAGTTTCTATCTATAGATTTTGGGGTGTTTCTATGAACTACAATTATTTAAGGTATTTCTCTGTGCTGGCGCAGGAGGAACATTATACCCTTGCCGCTGCCCGGTTGGGTATTTCCCAGCCGTCCTTAAGCAGCGCCATCCACCATTTGGAGGAGGAGCTGGGCGGTATCCGGTTATTCGAAAAGGTGGGACGGAATATCCGGCTGACGGAAGAAGGCCGTTTTTATCAGGAAAAGGTGGATGCAGCCCTGAAGGAACTGACCATGGCCTCTGCCACCTTGCGGGACAGTAAGGTCAGCGCCCCGGTGGTGATCCGCATCGGTGCGGTCTCGGGAACACTGCAGGGTGCGGTTGCCAGGGAGATCGCGGATTACGCCAGGGAGGATGAACGCATCCGTTTCCGGCTCATCGAAAGCTCCGCGGAGGATCTGATGGATCTTGTGCGGCAGGAAAAGCTGGATATGGCCATTGTGGACAAGACCAACCGGGACCGGAGCCTGCATTTCAGAAAGCTGACGCAGCGGAATTTTTCGGTGGCAGTACCGGCAGGACATCCCTTTTGCGATGTGAAGGTGGTCACACCCCAGCAGCTGACCCGGGAGACCCAGGTGGCGTTCAACTACGATGTGGAAAACAGCTTCGGTTTATGGGCCAGCGGTACTTACGCGGAAGAGCGGATCGTGTGCAATGTAAATACAGCCCAGGCGGCGTTGGATCTGGTGGCAGCCGGTGCGGGGGTATGCGTGCTGCCTAACGAGTGTGTCCGTCAAACAGCAAACATCAGTTTTGTGCCTATGGAAAACTGGCATCAGGCGTTGTATATGTGTATTTTGTACGATAAATGGCTGGAGCCGCCGGTATGGGGCTTCGTGGATCAGCTTGTAAAAACAATGCGCAAACAAAATTAATACTAAAAAAACGGCTCACGCCGTTGCCAATATGCACAATTATGTGTTAATGGTGCAAGTTTTAATAGACTTTCAGGTTCATTTCATATACAATCGTACTTAACAGGAGGTAGACTTATGGATAATAAACTGCATCGCAAATACGGTATCTTTACCGCGATCTGTATGGTGGTAGGTATCGTTATCGGCTCCGGCGTGTTTTTTAAGGCACAAACCATTCTCACAAAAACCGGCGGTAATATGCCGTTGGGTATTTTGGCGTGGCTTATTGGCGGTGCCATTATGCTGGTATGCCTGCTGACCTTTTCTTTTATGAGTCAAAAATACGAACGGGTCAACGGTCTGGTGGACTATGCCGAAGCCACGGTTGGTCCTAAGTACGGATACGCTATGGGCTGGTTCTCCGCAACCATCTATTTCCCCGGAATGACCTCGGTTCTGTGCTGGGTCACCGCCCGGTATACGCTGGAATTTATCCTGTCGGTGAACCCTGCGTTTCCTCTGACCATTCCTGCCGCGCAGAGCGGCTGTGTTGTGGGTCCGGAGTGTATGTCCTTGACGCTGTTTTATGTGTGCGCTATTTACGGTCTGAATGTGCTCTCTCCCAAGCTGGCAGGCAAGCTGCAGACCTCCACTACGGTGATCAAAATGATCCCGCTGGGACTGATGGCTGTTGTGGGTCTCATTTACGGCCTTGCAACCGGTATGCTGCAGAACAATATGCAGACCACCGTTGAGGTGGCAGAGGTTTCCGGCAATCCCCTATTTGCGGCAGTTTGCGCCACGGCCTTCGCCTATGAGGGCTGGATCATTGCCACCACCATCAACGCGGAGATCAAGGATTCCAAGAAAAATTTGCCCAGGGCGCTGATCATCGGCGGTATTATTATCGTGGCGGTATACCTGTTCTATTATATCGGTGTTGCCGGCGGCGCCACCAATCAGGAGCTGATCGAAAAGGGCGCAACCATTGCCTTTACCAACATTTTTGGAGGGGCGCTGGGCAATGTGCTGAATTTGTTTGTCGCCATTTCCTGCCTGGGCACGGCCAACGGTCTGATGCTGGCCTGCACCCGGTGTATGTACTCTTTGGCATCCCGTGGAGAAGGCCCTAAGCCGGAGATCTTCAGCCAGGTGGACGATAAAACCGATATGCCCAATAATTCCGGTGTTTTTGCGTTACTGGCAACGGCTGTCTGGTTTTTGTATTTCTACCTGACCAATTTGGCATGTACCTGGACCGGACCTTTTGTGTTCGATTCCACAGAATTGCCCATCATTACGATTTATTTAATGTATCTGCCGATGTTTATCCAGTGGATGCGTAAGGAAAAGGATGAAAACGTACTGCGCCGGTTTATTATGCCTATTCTGGCGATGTGCGGCAGTGTGTTTATGGTGGTTGCCTGTGTGTTGGCGCACGGCATCAGCTGCCTGTGGTATCTGATCGTGTTTGCTGTTGTAATGTTCATCGGCGGACTGCTGTACAAGCCCCGCAAAAAGGCATAAACAGGCGCTTCGCCAGATCGACGCAGCAGTAGGCAATGACCTTCAGCATTATTCTTGTGCAAAATCCGGGATGAAGCCGGTGTCGGCGGCAGAGCCCTCCTGGGTAAAGCCCTGCAAGCTGTTTAAAAACATCCAGCTGAGGACGGCGTCATATTCCTCCTGGGTCACGGGACGGTCAAAGGGGGCAGAAAGTCCGGGCATAGGTGTATACTGCCGCATCAGGCTTACCAGCACCTGTCCGGGGGCAAATTGTTCTGCGATCCAGTCCAGCACCTTCAGGGAATTATCCACCTGACCGGGCAGGATCAGATGGCGGATGAGCACGCCCTTAACCACTTTCTCACCCTGCCACTGTACCGGTCCGGTCTGCCGCACCATCCGGGTGATGGCGGCTGCCGCTGTTTCGAAGTAATCGGCAGCGCCGGAAAGCTGCTTTGCCAAAGCATTGTCCGCGTATTTCATATCCGGCAGGTAGATGTCCACCAGTCCGTCCAGCTGGTCAACGGTTTCTGCCCGTTCGTAGCCGCCGCAATTGTAGACCACCGGTACAGGAAGCGGTTCTTTCAGCGCCGGGATCAGGGTGGGCAGAAAATGGGTGGGGGTCACCAGGTCGATATTTTCAGCGCCCTGCCCGATCAGCTCCTCCATTATTTGCCGCAGTTCGGTACTGCTGACGGCGCTTCCCGCCGCACCGGTGCTGATGGCACGGTTTTGGCAATAGCTGCAGCCCAAGGTGCAGCCACCGAAAAAGATGGCGCCGCTGCCAACCGTTCCGGCCAATGCCGGTTCTTCCCATTTATGGATCATCGTCTTTGCCACCAGTGCTGTATCCGGGCAGCGGCAGAAGCCTTTTTCGCCGGCAGTTCTGTCCACACCGCACATTCTGGGACAAAGGGTACAGTTTTTGTAGGTCATAGTTGTATCACCGTTAGAGATTGGCTTGAAATTTATAGTGCTGACGAATGAATTGACAATGGACAATTGTCAATGAAGGTATTTCCTACGGAAATGATTTAAAATAGTCCGCAAAGCGGACACCATAATTGTCAATTGTCAATTATCAATTGTCAATTTTAAAAATGTAACAGACGATTTTGAGGGTGTCTCCACGACACCCTCAAAAAATTACGCTTTAATTGTGCCGTCCGGGTTGAACAGGGGCAGCTTCTCCAGATAGATCAGGTCCTCCCGACTCTGGGCATCACCCTCTGCCAGCACAGCCATCCGTCCGACGACCTGACCGCCGGCCTTTTCTACCAGCTTTTCCAAGGCGGTCAGACTTTCACCGGTGGAGATCACATCGTCCACGATCAACAGCTTTTTGCCCTTGATCAGCTCCGCGTCGGCAGTGTCCAGATACAGAGTCTGCTCCTTGGCGGTGGTGATGGACTTAACGGTGGATTCGAACACGCCGGTCATATACAGCTTGGGGGTCTTTCTCGCCAGGAAATAGCGGGGGGCATTGGTCTGCCGTGCCATTTCGTGGGCAAGAGGAATACCCTTTGCCTCTGCTGTGATGATGTAGTCGTATTCCGGAGCTTTTTTCAGCAGCTCCCGGGCACAGGCGACAGTCAGCTCCTGATCACCGAAGATCACAAAGCCTGCAATATATAAAGAATCACTGACCTTACAAATGGGCAGATCCCGCTCAAGACCGGCCACTTTCATACGGTAAACCATAATGCAACACTCCTATTATTTTTTAACGGAAATATTATTATAACCCCAAAGCACCAAATGTCAAGATGTTCGATCGGTTATTTTATGTGCTTATTTAAGCACAAAACGATCAAAAAGGCATATCATCCTGGGACGCGCAGCGACGAAGGATCTTCGCAGTATAGTACTACTTATCAGTATCGATAATGCGTGGATTCTTCGCTGACGCTCAGAATGACACTGTGTAAAAAGCAGTCAATTCATCGTGCCCTGGCTGCGGGCAAAAAGCTCGCCGATACGCCGCCGCAGGGCGATGCTTTCCGGGGTGTCGCCCGTGCCCATTGTTTCGATCCATTCCACGGATGCGGCCTGCGCCAGCTTCAGGGTCTTCAGATCGCAGTTCAGGTTTGCCACCCGGAATACGGGCAGACCGGACTGGCGGCTGCCAAAGAAATCGCCGGGTCCGCGCATAGCCAGGTCTTCCTCGGCAATTTTAAAGCCGTCGGTGGTTTTGCACAAAGCCTTCAACCGTGCCTGGGTGTCTGGATTTTTATTTTGGCTCAGCAGGATACAGAAGCTTTTTGCGCCGCCTCTGCCTACTCTGCCACGAAGCTGATGAAGCTGGGAAAGACCAAAACGGTCGGCATCCTCAATAACCATCAGGGTGGCGTTGGGCACATCCACACCCACCTCGATCACGGTGGTGGCCACCAATACATCTGCACCGCCTGCGGCAAACTCTGCCATTACCTGTTCTTTTTGCGCCCCCTTCATCTGTCCGTGGAGCAGGGCGATCCTTAAGTCCGGAAATACAGTCTGCTGCAGGGTCTGCGCCCAGGTCTCAGCGGCTTTTAAATTCAATTCTTCCCCGTCCTCCACCGCCGGACAGACCACATAGCACTGGTGCCCCTCCGCCACCTGCTTGCGGATAAAGGCGTTGATCCGGGAGCGGTAGCTTTCGTTTACAAGGAAGGTGTCCACCGGCTCACGGCCGGGGGGCAGCTCGTCTAAGATGGAAACCTCTAAATCGCCGTACAGCAAAAGCGCCAGCGTGCGGGGGATGGGCGTAGCCGACATTACCAGCAGGTGGGGGTCGCTGCCCTTGGCGGATAGCTTGGAGCGCTGCTCCACACCGAACCGGTGCTGCTCATCGGCAATGACAAGACCTAAATTGGAAAATACGGTGCTTTCCGAGATCAGGGCGTGGGTGCCCACGATCAGCTGGGCAGAGCCGTCGGCGATCTCCTGCCGGTTTTCCCGTTTCTGCTTTACGGTCTGAGAGCCGGTCAGCAGCTGTACGGTAATGCCCAAAGGCGCCAGCAATTTGCTTAAGCCCTGATAGTGCTGCTCAGCCAGTATTTCCGTGGGTGCCATCAGTGCTGCCTGCTGTCCGTTTTGAATAGCCATCAAAGCGGCGGCGGCAGCCACCATGGTTTTACCGCTGCCTACATCGCCCTGCACCAGTCGGTTCATCGGCGTGCCCCGGGCAAGATCCTGACGGATCTCCTGGATCGCCCGCATTTGAGCGCCGGTCAGGGTAAAGGGCAGAAGCCCGTAAAACTTCTGTAAATCCAAATTTTTGTAGGGCGGTATTTTTTTCGATGCCCGGGAAGCCCGCATCAGGGCAAGCCCCGAGGAAAACACAAAAAATTCTTCAAATATCAACCGTTTTCTTGCCTGCTCTGCCTCTGCCATAGACCGGGGGGCGTGGATGGCATTGTACGCCAAATGGGCAGGCAGGATCTGATACTTTTGCAGTACTTCCGGGGGCAGCACCTCTGCCGGCGGATCGCAGAGCATCAGCGCCTGGGTCACAGCCTTCAGAACGGAAGCATTGGAAAGCCCGGCAGTTAAGGGATAAATGGGCAGTACACGCCGGGTATTCACCGGTGTGCTTTCCGGTGTTTCGAAGGAAGGAGAAGTCATTTGATAGCCCATATAGTCGCCGGTTAAGGTGCCGTAGAAAATATATTCTCTGCCGTAGAGCAGCTGCTCGGTGGTGAATTTCTGATTAAAAAATACCAAGTTCAGCCGTCCGCTGTGGTCTGCCACCTGCACCCGGGTAATATCCAGCCCTTTGCGGATATGGTGGGTTCGGGGGGTGTTCATCACCACCGCCTTGAAGCAGGCAGGCTGATCCACCTCCAGCTGGGCGATCTCCACCAGCCGGGTGCGGTCTTCATACGCCCGGGGGAAATGGCAGATCAGATCCTCTAAGGTATAAATATTCAGCGCGGCAAATTGCTTTGCCTTGGTGGGTCCTACGCCCTTTAAAATTGTAATTGGATCAGATAATTTTGCCATTTTCTCACCGTCCTTTACCTTAGTATAACACAAAAGCCGTGGTCAGGCAACAAGTCTGACCACGGTTTGGCGGTTAAAGAATATTTTTTGTCTGCGCCATTTGCAGTATGCGGGCGTAAATGGGGCTGGCGCTGTCCAATCCGCAAAGCTCCTGCAGTACACCCTCGTAGCCTTTTTCGTTCAAAATGGCATTCCACTGGGTTTCCTCCGGGGGCGTATACAGCAGAGCAGCAGCCAGGGTCTTTTCCAAAACGGAGGAGTCCTTGCCGTATTTTTGCTGCAGCAGCATAGGCGCGACGATCCGTTCTTTGAAGGTCAGCTTTCGCTGGGGCTCCCGGGCGTTGCGGGCAACGGTGTCCTCCAAAGTCCGGTCTGTGAATTTATCCCGGGAGAGCAGAGCAAATTCCTTTTGGTCCTGCTGCTCATAACCGTATTCTTTGCAGATGCAGTCGTTAATGCTTTCATAATTGCTGTCCAGCATAGAAAGGATCTGGGGATCGTTTGCCGCGTCGCCGTAAACCGTATAGCCCTTAAGCGCGCCTAAATAGGCGATGATACAGCTGGCGCTGTTGTAGGTGTAAAGCTTCCGGTTCAGAAAACCGCCAAAGTTTGCTACAGGCTTCAGACCCTCCGGGAAATGGCTTTCTTCCGGGAAAACGCTGCCGTCAAATTGCAGGCACGGATACCATTCGGAATTGATGTCCAAAGAGCCGGGCTCTTTTTCAATGGTGGTGCAAAAAACAGTGGATTCAGCGATGGACACGCCTTCAATGCCAATGGCATCATACAGCTTTTGCGCCGGTGAGGAGGCGTTTTCGCACACGATGATCCGGGCGTCTGCGGTGATATATTTTCCAAGCTCTGTTCCCACATCTGCCAGGTTTGTTCCGCCAACAGACACCAAAATCAGCTCTGCATCCGCAAAGACTTCCGGCGTTACGGTTTCCCATGTATAAGCCCCTTCTACTGCTACAGACAGCCCAGGCTTTTTGTTGCCGAAAAATTCAATGGGGATATTTTTGGAGCAGTTGATGGCATCCACCAACCCGGCGTTTTTATCGATCAGGAAGATCCGGTGTCCGTTCAGCAGACGGGCTAAAAAGCCCCGTCCGGTCTTACCCGCGCCGATGATGATATATTTTCCCATCAGATCCACCCCCACTGCCGGATCAATTCCAGCTTTTCTTTGATCAAAAGACCAAGAGCACTGTCGGGCTCTACGGAACAGACCTCTTTCAGGATCCGGTCATAGCCGCCTTCCTGACGGAGCTGCTGCAGCTGCCGGGCAAAAGGATCGGCAGGCTCGCTGTAGTGCATTGCGCAGGCAATGGCAACTGCCAGACAGTCCGGCTGCACACCCATATCCATACAAAGCCGGGCAGAGCCCACCAAACGGTCGTCCTTGCCCAGCTTGCGCATAGGATCACGGGCGTTTCGCTCAATATAGTCCACGATATTCCGGTCTTGCAGCTTTCTTAAAGAAGTACGGGTGAAGGCCCACTGCTCGTCAAAGTCCAAATTGTGCTTTTTGGACAATGCGGTGGCGGTTTCACGGTATACGCCGTCCAACAGCTCCAAAATACGGCTGTCGTGGGCGGCATCGGCAATATATTTATGACCCAACAGGGCGCCTACAAAGGAAACTGTACCGTTTGCGGCGTTGTAGGTATAAAATTTCCGCTCCAAAAAGCCGGTAAATTCATAAATGGGCTTTTGGCAGATCATTGCTTCCGGCAGGGGTGTTTTCAGACGGCTGGCATCATAGGGAAACTCCCAAAAATCCTGCACATTGACGATCAGAGGGTCTTTTGCCAGCAGATCCGGGGTGGACTCAATGGCAGAGCGCATAATGACCGCCTCGGTGATGCCCACATTCTCCTCAAAAAATCCAAGATGCTCCGGACATATGGTTTCCCGGATGCCGTTACGCAGAATATCCGCAGGAAGCTTCCAGTTTTCACAGGTAACGATGTTCATCGGTGTCGGATTGGTGCGGGCTCTGCGCTCAATGCCGGCGGTCAGAAACGGGACGATCTGCTCCAGATTTTTGCCGCCAACCGCATCAAAAACACAGTCGGCCTCCGCAATTGCTTCACTGATCTGTTCTTTCTGAGAAAATTTCAGGGCTTTTGCACCGGTGACTACCGTGTTTTTGCTGGAATCTCCCAAAATATTGACGGTATACTGTCCACGCTCATTGATCAGATCCACCAGACTGTCCGCAATTTCCACAAACACAAAGTCGATATTACTCAAATAAAGCAGATGACCCACAAAGCCGCGGGCAATTTTTCCTGCGCCGAAAATTACACAACTCATAATTTTGTCCCCTCTTATAATTCATAAAACTGTTCAAATGCCGTTTTCAGACTGGGATAAAGCTGCTGATAAACGGAAAAACGGTCCAAAAGCAGCTGCCGGTATTCCGGGCAGGGTGCAGTATGATTTCCGTATTCCACGCAATATTTTACCGCTTCCCACAAGGAAGAAAACAGCTTGTTTCCCACCATAGCCAGTATACAGGCACCCAATGCGGAGGTGTCCTTTTCCCGGACGGTGACCACCTCGCAATTAAACAAGGTTGCTTTCAGCTGGTTCATCAGGAGGTTGTCCGCCGCGCCGCCGCCGCAGATCAAGCTGCCAGGAGTGGGCATTTGCATTGCACGGCCAATGTGATACAGGCTGAAAACCACGCCTTCTGATACGGCATAGCTCAAAGCGGCCCGATCGGTGCTGCCGTCCAGACCAAAGTACACACCCCGGGCTTTTTCGTCAAAAACAGGGGCCCGTTCGCCGTTCAAGTAAGGCAGAAACACCGGGGGCTTTTTGGAAAGCACCGATAAAGAAAGCTTTGCGGTATCAAAAAGCTCCATCCCCAAGGCACAGCTTGTACCGCTACTTTTTGTGCCGCCGTATGTACAGAAGCCGGAGAAATAGCCGCCGCTTACAAGACCCAAAGGGCTCAGCCTTTCGCTGATAAAACCGATATGCTCGCTGGTACCGGAAAGATCAAAGCAGTCCCCGGGGCGGCAGATCCCCATACCTAAAAGACCGGCAAAAAAGTCATTACAGCCCAAATAGACCGGTGTACCCACAGGCAAACCGTAGGTTTTTGCTGCTTCTTCTGTGACAAAACCGGCTAAATCTTCCGGCTTTCTCAATTCCGGCAGGCGCAGTTTGATGCCTAATTTTTCCATAAGCCCAAAGGCATATTGACACTTTTGCGGATGGGCAATACCCCGCATAGAGTAAATATCCGTTACCGTCTGTCCGGTCAGCTCCCGGATCAGCAGTTCCTTGGGCATCAGCACTTCACAGTCAGCACCGAAATGCTTCTGAATATACATCAGCCGGGGCAGCGGATAGGAGGCCAGCTTTGGATGGGGCATACCGATCTGCTGTAAGAATTCCTCCTCGGATATATGGGATCTGATATAGGCAAGGTCCCGGGTGCCGGCATCGGACTGCCAGTGGATCACCTGCTGACCGTTTACGATGTAGGTGCCCACCTGACTGGACAGGGCTACCGCCGCAACAGGTCCGTGGGCTTGGGGCAGAAGCTGTGAAAGCATAGCCTGGACAGCGGATGTCCAGCCCTCAGGAGTCTGACAGGTGTAGGCTTGCCGGGCTTTCAGGGTACTGCCGTCTGTTCCCCGGAGAATACCCTTGACCGAGGAAGTACCCAAATCAATACCAAGGTAATACTCAGTCAAAGGTGAACACCGCCTTAACGAACCCGGCTGGGCGTGTGCGCGCGGCCGCGATGCCCTCCTCAAATTGGGACAGCGGCAGTGTTTTGCTGACCATCGGGGACATATCCACAGCACCTTCTGCCATCATATCGATGGCTTTTTGGTGCTGATTCCAGTTGTTGCCGGCACCGATCACCTTCAGGTTGTTGATATGGATGTCATCAATGCGGATGGACATTGTTTTTCCACGGCCGTAGCCTGCCAGGGCAATACTGCCGCCCTTTTTACAAAGCTTCAGGCTGTTTTGGATACATTCTTCAATACCGGTGGCTTCAATGATGTAATCAGTACCCTCCGGATGATGGCGGCGCATCGCCTCAAAAATATCTTCTTCACAGGTGGCAACGGTGGCGTAGGCGCCCATTTGTTTTGCTGTTGTCAGGCGCTTGGAGCTGGAGGCGGCAACCACGATCTTGCGCATACCCATTGCCTTGGCAACTGCCAGGCAGCACAGACCGATAGACCCCGCACCAATGATCAGGCAGGTCTTGCCGTACCGGGGTTCCAGCTTTTCCCAGGTGCCCAGTGCCACGCCCAAGGGCTCTGCGAGAGCGGCGTGGGTGAAGTCAAGCCCGTCGGGCAGCTCAACCAAGCCGTACACCGGCACGTCGATGTATTCGGCATAAGCGCCGTGGCGTTTAAAACCGATCTCCTCAAAGTCCTTGCAGTAACGCCAATTTCCGCTGCGGCAGGCGGCGCAGTGACCGCAGGTCACATCGTTGGAGCCGGTGACCCGTTTGCCGATCCAGTGGCTGTGGTTTTCGTCAGCCACTTCAGCTACAATGCCGGCCCATTCGTGACCGGGCGTCAGGGGATAATTGGCAGGAATGTTGCCATCGATCACTTCCAGATCAGTAGCGCAGATCGCGGCAGCTTTTACCTGAATACGGGCAAAGCCCTTGCTTAGAGCAGGAAGTGGGCGTTCTTTTAAGTGCATATTTTTTGGGGATTCGATCACAACACATTTCATATAGCTTACTCCTTAATGTACAGCTCGCCGGGAGCGAAAATATGATATTTTCGATAAGGATCCAGTGTTTCTACCGCATCCACGAAATGAGCGGTTTTTACACGGTTCACTTCATACAGATCGTGATGCATGGGCACAAGCATATCGGCCTTGATCTCTTTTGCCAGCATAACAGCTTCTTCGCAGTTGAAATTACCGATAATGTCATTGCAGTTGCGGAAATAATCTCTGCCATTGATGGGCAAAAAAGCCACATCGACACTGTAGGGCTTGAGTGACGGAATCAAACCATCGTACATACACATATCTCCTGCGTGGAAAAAGGTCTTTCCGCCTGTCTGGATCAGGTAACCCAATTCTTTGCAGTTTCCGTATTCGTCGAAGTGCAGGACTTCGTGGGCAGAAGGGATGGGGATGATCCGGTAATTGCCGATCTCTATTTTTTCACCTGCAATAGCGGGGATGATGTTTTTCGTATCGATGCCATAAGCGGCAATTGCAGCCACCTCGGGCGCGGGAATCACAAATTTGGTGGAGGAATTGCTTTTGAATATCTGCGTCAGTGTAACAGGGTCGGCGTGATCATAGTGGGTATGGGTGCACAGCACCACCTTCAAAAAATCAAGCTCTGCCGGGTCAATGGGCGGCCCGTAGAGGCGTTCCCATTTTACAAATTGGCAGCAGTTACGGTCCACATAATCACTTAAATAGGGATCTACTGCCAAATGATCCTCTCCGCTTTTAAGCAGAAAGCCCTCCTGTCCCAAATACCAAATACCGATCTGAGAGCTGTGTAAGGAAGTGTCAAGAATTCTCTTTGCTGTCAGTTTCATATATTTCTCACCTTTCTATGCTGTAAGGAAATTGATCCATGGCCATTTTGGCTGCGCCGTAGGCTGCATCGGTGATCTGGATGGCGCGGATCTTTGCGCTTTGCGCCGGCAATACGGTTTTTGCGTACTGCTGCTTCATAGCCGCTTGAAAAAGCGCGTAGTAGCATACCATCTCTCCGCAGATGTATATTTCGTCCAAATGAAATAAATTACAGATATTTCCCAGGGCTGTTCCCAAATATGTTCCGGCATTTTCAAAGAACTGTTGTTGTTCTTTGGTGGGGGCGTCAGGCGTGATGCCGGCAGGAAAATGCTTTTTTATGGCGTTCAGCGACAGAATATCGTGCAGCTTTTCTCCTCGTTCATTCATTACAAGATAGCCAAGCTCCAGAGGACTGTTTTGAAAGAAATCATTGTTTATATGGATGGATGCGCCGATGCCGCTGTCTATACGGACGATCATTTTGCTGACCTTGCTGTTTTCCAAAAAACCGTACAAAATGCAATTGGGGTCGTGATCAACGGAAACGGGAACAGAGAAATGATTGGAAAGATCTGCAGAAAAATCCACCGTAAATGGGGGGTGCCCGGGAAAATCCCATTCATTTCTGTCCGCAGAGCAGAAACCCTGAATGGCAAAGCCAATGCCGAATACATTGGTGTGTTTTTCCAATATCCCGTCAACAAACTGTTGTACGGATGTAATAAAAGCAGCTTTTGATCTGCAATGCAGGGTATCGCTGTATGAGGCCAGGTTTTCTCCAAGCAGATTACAAATACAACCGCGCAGACCTCTCAGATTAATATCCACACCTAAAAAACAGACATCGGTATTGATGCTGAGCAGGGAGGGCGAACGGCCTTTTGCGTTTGTATTGGCAGCGTTTTCTTCTGTAAGAATATTTCGCTGCAAAAGGATGGATACAAGCTCTGATATGCAACCCCAGCTCAGTGCCAGATCGCAGGATAACTGCCGCCGGGTCTTCGGGCCGTTATTACGGATGTGCTGTAAGATCGAAGCGATATTTTCTTTTCTTTCCAAATATTGCCGTTTACTTGGCATTATTCTGCACCTCCTATTATATCAACCGTCGATATAATAAAATCATAGCACGGCGACAGCAGAATGTCAACAACGATCTGCTACCCCCGATCAAGTGGTACATCATAACAATTACGGAGTGATGTAAATGTACTATTATTCTCGTCTGAAAGATCTGAGGGAAGATCAAGATCTTGTACAAAAAGAAGTAGCAGAAGTATTAGCTATTACAACGCAGCAGTACTCTCTGTACGAGCGGGGCGACCGTGAAATACCTTTTCATCACGCCATAGCTTTGGCACAGTTTTACCGTGTCTCTTTGGACTATATTGCAGGGCTAACCAACAAAAAATCCAAAACATAAGTATCTGCTTTTCCCTTGACAAACCCTTTATGTAGCAGTATAATTTTTGTGTTCCGGGCTTGTAGCGCAGTTGGGAGCGCACCACATTCGCATTGTGGGGGTCGGGAGTTCGAATCTCCTCAAGTCCACCATGACGCGCAAATACGAACCCTGCACATTGTGAGGAATGTATTTGCGTTCGAAGTAACAATCCCAGCCGATTCCTAACGGAATCGGCTGGGATTGTTTTTGTACAAAGAAAGCCTTTTCTTTGTACGGGGTTTTCTCTTTGATAAAATCCAGTCCCGTGGGGAACATCTCCAACGGAACTGGATTTTTACATATCATGTTTTGTATTCTATTCTTCCTGAAGCCATTCTGCCGGGGTTTGGTTAGCCACAAAAGCTACGGTTCTAACCACCAAAACCAATGCCATGATACCAATGGCGCTGTAATACACCAGTGCTTGATCCAGCAGGAAACTGAGAACAAACCCACACAGGGTCGCAATACCGCCGCTCCACAGTAAGAAAGAGCCTGTCAGCTGCGCTGCTCTGCCGAAGGTTGTAGCAACCTCATACCGTTTGATACGGCAGACCGCGCGTACAACGATCATCAGCAGCAGCCATAACGCAATGATCAGGAAAAAGCCTCCGAAAATATTGATCGCATACATCAGATAATCCGTCTGACCGCCGCTTTGAAAAGACTGGTAAATCAAGGTATCCGCGCCTGCCGCCCCGGCTTCCAGATTTTGAATATTGGAATAATTTCCTGCGTAAATCACATTTATGCCGCCGCTTTGGAAGCCAACATAGCATTTATCCTTCAGCAGGCAAAGGAACTTCCCTTCTGTATCCCGGGAAAGCAGATCCAAATAATAGCCGTGAACAGTAGGTGCCTGTGTGTCAAATTCTGCTGTTTCCAGATCGGGGTAATAGCTGCTTACATACAGCAGGTACACCTGTTCATAATAGTCTATGGGTTTTTCCTCTTCCAGCTTTTTCAGATTCTCGGCTGTTTCCCCGTCATACAGTAACGACTGCGGATCGGTAACCGTCTGCAAATATGCCAAATACGCCGGGCATTTTTCGGTGAGATCTAATTCCTTTCCACTGTAAGTAACCGTAAAATCGGTATATTCCTTCTGCACATAGGCCGGCTGGGCAAGGTAGCTTTCGTAAGAAATGGTCTGTCCATCCTCCCTGCTGCAGGACAACACGAAATCATCGTAGATGCTTCGTGTATCCCGCAAGTCCACGATCAGCTTGTAGTCCTCCCGCTCTGCTGTGTATGTGTTGATCTTACTTTCACCGGTAGCGATCCCATCTGTTACTGTAAAATCTATGGTATCCATAGTAGTGTAAAGAAATTGGCGAAATTCCTCCGCCCTTTGATATGTGGGGACAAAGGACGCCTGATAACCCCAGGTTAGTCCGCAAACCAAAAGCAGAAAGCTGAGCAGTGCCCCCAATGCCGTATTTCCCAGGCTTCGCCACTGGCACTCCCGAGAACGGCTATTGGACCAAAAACCGCCGAAAAAATATTGAAGCCAAGATTTCATAGTGCGCTCCTTTGTTTATAGCGGTCCCGGATTGCTCCGGGACCGCTATACTTAGGTTTTTGTTATTATATCAAATATATTGATATTAGTAAAGTGAAAGATCAGCCGGCAGTATTATAGAGATCTGTCATATAGGCGATCCATTCACTGACAGACATACTGCTCTCAGATGCCTGGGTAATACCCGCGGCTTCCAGTGCAGCTGTGAGCAATGCCTGACAATCGGCAGCACTTGCGCCGAAGTAGGTTTCAAAGTCATCAAAGTTGTCGGAGCCGAACCAGGCATCATGCCACTTCTCATAACCGCTCCAGTTGCCGATCACAGAGCCGTAAACAGTCGCCAGCAGAGCATTTGCCCGCTGGGCGTAAACGCTGTCAGCAGGAGCAGCAGCAACGGCGGCCTTTGCCGCATCGAGAGCCTTGGAGTGAACGGTGGACTGCTTATAAACATCCATATGGCAGAAGTAACCATAGCCGTTACTGATGGGATAACCGTCATCTACATTTGCAGAGCTGCCCACATTGTCATCGTACAGATCCACAAAGGTCTTTACGGAGCTGTATGCGGCATCGCCAAAGTATGCCTTCAGGAAGTTTGCCTGCAGAGTTTCCACATCCAAAGAGGAATCCCACAGCAGCTTAGACCAGATGTAGGACTTCATTTCAGCCTGCCACATATTCTCTGCATTCCAGGCGCCTTGTACCAGAATATTGGAAACGCCCAAAGCCTTAGCCTCGGCAATATTGGCAGCGATGGTATTTACAGAGGGGAAGTATGCCAGATAGTTGCCGAAATGGGAGTCATACAGCCACAAGGACAAGTTGCCGTCAGCGGTCAGGTCCGCCCATACACGCAGATTTGCCGTGTAGTCATTGAGGTCCTGACTGTCGCTGTTGATTGAGTAATTGGCATTGTGCCACTGGGCGTACCAAACCTGCAGCTTGTCGCTCAAAGCAGACACATTGGAAGGAGCCTGCGCAGTAAAGGAATAGGCAAAGGTAACGATTTTGAAATCTCTGCCGCTCAAATCCGCATCTGCCTCCAATTGGGCGATCATGGCATTGATGAAGTTCACCAGGGTACCGCTGCGGTTATGACTTGCCGCATCGGCAGTACAG
>CAZLLC010000029.1:0-15771 GCA_964560245.1 uncultured Oscillospiraceae bacterium
CTTCTGTATCCGGTGCCAGCTCTGCAGGAAGCTTCGTGGTGAAGACCCATTCAGAGCCGTTGTAGTAAATATAGGTCTTATTGATGGTTAAAACGGCATCTTCATAGGTAAAGTCACCTTCTACAATGATGATGTCCTTTGTTGTATACGGCGCATAGCTGCCAATGGTGTAGCTTTCCAGTCTCAGGAAATACTCATCCTTGGAGAACTTGCAGATATTATCGCAGCCGACCTCTGCTGCCCGGTAGACCTTACCGTCACGGATGATCTTAATGTTGTCACCGCTGGTGGCATCGTAATAGACATCCCAATCACCGAAGGGCAGACCGTTGTTGCTTAACCGGAAGTAAATGCCGCCCTCTGTCGAACCGGCCTCGTGGGCGCGCAGAATGCCTGCATAGGGATCGTCCGGAATGGTAACCTCTTCCGATTCGGGCGCCAGCTCCGCAGGAAGCTTTGTAGTGAAGACCCACATCGTGCCATCAAAGTAGATATAGGTCTTTTTAATGGTCAGGGTGTAATCCTCATAGGTGAAATCGCCTTCCACAATGAAGATGTCTTCTGTAGTGAACGGCGCATAGCTGCCGATGGTGTAGCTTTCCAGTCTCAGGTAATAATCATTCTTGCTGAATTTACTGATGTTGTCACAGCCGGTTTCTGCAACAGCATAGACCTTACCGTCACGGATGATCTTGACGTTGTCCGTTGTGGTGGCATCGTAGTAAACATCCCAATCACCGAAGGGCAGACCGTTATCCTTCATAGTGAAATAGATACCGGTGTCTGTAGCGCCCAGACCCATACCCATCACGCCTTCAGGAAGCTCTGCAGGGGTGACAGGCTCTTCGCTCTCCGGTGCCAATTCTGCCGGAAGCTTAGTAGTGAAGACCCATTCAGAACCGTTGTAGTAAATATAGGTCTTATTGATGGTCAGGGTGGAATCCTCATAGACGAAGTCACCCTCTATGATGATGATGTCCTTTGTCGTGTAGGGAGCAAAGCCGCCAATGGTGTAGGACTCCAGTCTCAGGTAATAACTATCTTTACCAAACTTACAAATATTGTCGCAGCCAACCTGGGCAACCGCATAAGCCTTGCCGTCACGGATAAGCTTAATATTGTTCGGGGTGGTAGCATCATAGTACACACTCCAGTCCTCACCAAAGGGCAGACCGTTGTCACTTAACCGGAAGTGGATGCCGCCCTCTGTTGCGCCGCCTTCATGGCTGCGCAGGATGCCGTAATACGGATCGGGGAAGTTGGAAGCCTGTTCCGATGCAGGTGCCAATTCTGCAGGCAGCTGATCGACAAACACCCAGGAAACGCCGTCGTGGTAAATATAGGTTTTCTGGATCGTAAGGATCTGACCCTTGTAGCTGAAGTCACCCTCAATAATGAAAATATCCTCATTGGTGAACGGCCAGGCAGATCCGATGGTATATTCTTCCAGTCTCAGGTAATAATCCGTTTCGCTCCATTTAACAATATTGTCGCAATCCGTTTGCGCGATTCTGTAGACCTTTCCGTTACGGATGATCTTGATGTTGTCAGCGCTGGTAGCATCGTAATAAAGCTGCCAGTCACTGTCATAGGGCAAATCATTTTTTCTCATAGTGAAATAGATGCCCTTCTCAGTAGCACCGTGGGGGCTGCTACCCATCATACCTTCGCCCAGAACCCGGTAATAATTCGGCGTAAACTCAATATTGTCAATATAAATGTTGTTTTTGGCAAACTGAGCAGGCTCCAGTCCATCGCCCAGGCTGAACATCAGATACAGACCTGCGCAATCCTCCATAACGATCATTTCGAATTTGCAGATATTGCCCTCGTGCCAGTTGCCCTCATCACCGTAGTACCATACACCGTCCTTCTGCATTGCCCGGAAGCCGTTTCCGTGGTACCATTTTCTGTGGGTCTCGCTTTCGGTAATGTCCAAAATACCGTCTGTAATAGCAATGCCGGATGCGTTCATACCGTAGCTGAACATATACATTCTGGCATCCTCAGAGGGCAGCTCTCCGGCAAAGGTCACATCCATTGTCACCCGTGTTCCGGCCTTCAGAGGGATCCACATCTGCAATGCCGTACCGTCCGCTTTATCGGTGCCGGGATTGGAGATGTTGAGCTGATCACTGCCGTTATAGTGCTCGATGCCGTACTGAATATTGCCCGCGGCAGCAAAAACCTCCAGTCCTTCACCGTTTTCAAAATCATAGAAAAGCTTATACTCCTGCCAAACAGCATACAGGGTATGATCCTGTGTTTTTTGCACTTTGGTAGAGGTCAGAACAGGACCCTCTGTTCCCTCGGGATCATAGTACCAGCCTAAAAAGCTGTTATTATCTTTTTCCGGATCCTCCGGGATCGCCATCATGGAGTACACATTGCCCACGGTGACAACTGCGTCCTCCACATTGGAAACGCCGTTGATCGTACCGCCCTGCAGATCAAAGGAAACCGTGATCTCATTGCCGATCCATTTGGCATACAGAACGTGACTTACACCGGTGGTTACGATGGTATCCGCAGTCACTTCCTCGCCGTCACAGTCAGAATCCAGATACCATCCGCCGAAGGTATAGCCCTCCCGGATCTCTGCAATCTCGGGGAGCTGACCGTAGGGCTTGCCCTCCTTGACTGTTATACTGGCAGGCGTAGAAGCGGCCTCCTCCCAGTTCATATCAAAAACAACTTCGATTTTTTTGCTGCAGCCTGTAAATAACCCCATGGTCAGGGATAACAGGCATAGCAACGCCACGAAAGAAGTTATCCATCTTTTTGCTTTCATATAATATCCTCCCGTTCGTTAGAGGTGCTTATCAGTTATTCTTTACACCGGCGGCCTTCATCATATCTTCCCAAAGTGTCTTGTAGTGATCAAACTCATTCAGCGCCATTGTTTCAGCGTCAAGCACCTTGCTGCCTGCAAACTCGTTAATCATATCCATTGTGGTCATTTTCAAGCCGTTGGAGATATACTGCATCGGATAGGAATTGCCCTCATCACCGATCATGATAGAATTCTGCAGCAGGTTCAGCTTGGATTTACTCAGTGTGGTGGATTTTTCATAATAGTCAAACTGTGTCATATCCACACTAATGGGCGCACAAATGCCGTAGGTGGATTCCAAAAAGATCTCCTGGCCTTCCTTGGAGAGCATAAACTTAATGAAATCCTTGGCAGCATCCATCTGATCGGAGTAGGAGGGAACTACCACAGCGAAGGAGGGGGTGCAATACTGCATCAGACGAGCCTCGATCAGCCGCTGCAGGGTGTTTTCACTGACATTCAGCTGACCGGCGATCTCGGCGCTGGCAGCAGTCAGACTGTTTTCGTCAATATATTCAATGATGGAAATCAGCTTTGCTTCCTTTTCTTCATCTGTACCGGTGAAATCAGCCGCAATTCCTTCTGCGTTGACAATAGAGCTGATCACGGGTATACGAATAAATTCAATATTGGCATCGCCGGGGTTCAGATCAGAGGAAACCTCGTTTTCCATCCAGTCACCGTTGGTGCTGAACATTGCTGTACCCTTGATGAAGCTTCTCTGCATTTTCTGGAAATTACTCTCCAGCTTCGTATAGCCGTTTTCGGCAGACAACAGCTCAGACATAACGCTGTATGCCTGGATACGGGCGTCACTTTTGAAGATATCTGCAGTGTAAACGCCGTTTTCGTCCTTGCCCTGCAGGAAGTTATAGGCAGCCTCCTTGCCCGCATACTGTGCGTACCAGTTACCGAACAAATAGGTCAAATAGCCGGATGCATCGGAAGAACAGGTAAATACGTAAGCGCCGTTGCTGGCTTCCTTAACAGACTGCTCCTGCATACGGTCGAATAGCGCAAACATTTCGTTCGTAGTCACAGGCAGCTCCAGCGGCTCCTGACCTGCAGCCTTCAGATTTTCGTTGGTCTTCTCCCAGCGGGTCTTATTGTACATAAGGCCGCCAAAGCCGGCTGTCCAGGGAACTGCATACTGCTTGCCGTCGTGGTAAGTAAAGGACTCTAAAAAGAATTCCTCCATTCCGTCTGCCACGGTCACGCCCTCACCGGATTCAGTATAACCCTCCAGAGGAGAACTGTAGATATCCGACAAATCTGCCCACTTGTTCTTTTCTGTACCGGCCACAACCTGAAAAACGGTATTCTGAATGGTAAAGAAAACGTCTACCGGGGTCTCGGTGCCCAGCGCTGTGCTGGCAAAGCCGCCGGAGTTGGCATCGTTGAGTACCACTGCACGGACACCTGTGTTTTTAGCATTATAGGCCTCAGCCAGTTCGCGGGCAAATTGACTGCCATAGCCCTTGGACTCCACCTGGATGATCAGGGTGTTTTCATCTGTTTGCTCATCCTGGGCGGTCAGTCCGCAGCCCACCAGCCCCAGCAGCATAACAGCTGCCAGCACAAACGAAATCAGGGATCTTACTGTTTTTTTCATTTTCATTTTCCTCCTGTTGTTGTATTGTTCGGCAGTATTAACCCTTAATACCGCCAGCGCTTACATTTTCCATAATCTTTTCGTGGAACGCAATTACCAACAGCACCACCGGAAGGGCTGCCAGCAAAACACCTGCAAAATACACCGTCTGCGATGCATCGTTAACACTGAAGATCATTTTATCACTGAACTGATACAGGCCCGTTGCCAGAGTCGGCATCTTAGACAGCATCAGCAGCGGGGTTTCGTAATTGTTCCACTGACCGATAAAGCTTAAAAGTCCAATGGAAAACAGCATAGGCGCCGCCTGGGGAAGCATAATCCTCCAAAAAATAGAGAAGTGCGATGCGCCGTCTATTCTGGCAGCTTCCATATAGGTCTTATCCATACTCTTAAAGCAGGCATAGGTAATCAGGAAATTGGAACCGAAGCCGCCCAGCGCCGTAATCAAGAACAGCGGAGAATCGTTAATTCCCATTGCATGGACAATTTGGTACAGTGAAGGCAATGTGCCTACCACCGGCAAAGCGATGGTGAAGATCACAAAGTTAAATATGGTATGCTTTCCGAAAAAGTCATATTTCGCGAATATGTATCCGGTCACCGCGTGACTCAGGGTGCTCAAAACCGCAGAGCCTACAGCAAACCAGGTGCTGTTGATGAACATACCGACAAAATTGACGCCGCCGTGTTCAATCAGGCTGAATGCCTTTACGTAGTTGGAAAACAGCCACTCTTTTGGAAGGGACATCATATCCTCGAAAAACTCTATATTGCTTTTCAGAGAATTCATAAATGCCCAGCCCATGGCATACACAAGCGATACTGCGTAGATCCAGAAAATCATAAATGCCACAGAGGTTATAATTTTCGCGCCCACACTCACACGGGGCTTTTTCGCAATGCGTACAATGCCGATCACCGGGATCAGAAAGCTGAATACCGCGAAAAGCGCTTTTCCGCAAGTGCGAAGTATACTCTTTAAAATTCCGTTTTTCTTTTCCATATCAAAACTCCACATCCGCATAGACCTTGTTAAGCAGCCACTTGGACAGCATCACGATCGGGAACAGAATCACCGTACAGGCAATACCCAGTGCCGCAGGAAGTCCCAGTGTCGTAGACCCCTGAACGTGCTCAAATATCCAGTAGGAAAGGGTTCTGGTTTCTCCCATACCCTTTGTCAGCAGAAGCACCGGTCCGGATGCCGTAAACAAAGAGGATATATTTAAAATCAGGATCATTGAGAGCGTAGGCCAGCACAGCGGCAGTACCACTTTAAAAAATTCCGAGCACATGCCGACGCCGTCCAAATTGGCGGCCTCCAGCAGGCTTTTGGGAATCTTCGCCATAGCACCGGAGAGCAAAATGAACTGACCGCCAAAGTTTGTCCAAAAAATATAGGCAAGCACTGTCCATTTTGCCGTGGAGTTAAACGCCAGCAGATTGGATATCTCTTCACCCGTCAGTGCCAGTATCAACTGTCCCACAGGGCCGTCAGGCTCTATCATATACTTAAAAATAGAAGTCATTGCGATTGCCGGCAGGATGCTCGGCAAAAACAGAAGCGTTTTCCACATTCCGCCCAGTGGGATCTTTTTATATAAAAAGTAGCTCAAAAACAGTGCCCAGGGCACCAGAAGCATATTCAGCGCCCAGGTCAGCAGAGTGTTGACCAACGCTATCCGTATTTCACCGGTTTTCAGCAAATTGACTAATGTAGCAAAATGGTCCAGCGACCAGGAGGTTTTTCCCGTGGTCAAGTCAATGCTGGTAAACGCCAGCTTGAGGGAGTTAAAGTTCACGCCAAACCAGAAAATGATAAAATGTACAACCGGGATCAGCAGCATACAAAACACAAAAATGCTGCTTTTTCTTTTTTCGTTTAAATAGGGTTTTTTCATTTTTCCATCTCCAATTCCATTGCATTCAGTTCTTCCCCGTTTTCAGTCACAGTTTTCAGACCGTTACGAGGGATCGACACAGATATTTTCTTGTCAAACAGTGTGATTTGTGCCGTTGTATCCTTGCCGTCGATCTCATACAGGCGCAGAATACTGCCTTCGCCGTCCTCGCCCTGCTTTACAGCGGAGATGATGATATTTTCACTGTCGCAGGAAATGCAGCTTTTGGTTTCCGGCAGGCTTCCCTTATGGAAGCTCCCCATCACCCGGCGCAGACCAAAGTTCATCTGGGCTGCCTTGCGCTCATTTGCGCTGTAGCTGCCGGCAGGGTACAGGCTGTATGTAAACTCGTGGATGCCCTGCTCCATATGCACATTGTGTTCATCCCGCTGAGCAAAATGGTCGGCATAGATCGCGCTGCGCAGTACCGTCAAGCGGATCTGTCCGTCGCAGGTGTCGTAGCCGTACTTACAGTCATTGGCAATACACAAATCGCCACTGGAAAACCATTTTTGACAGGGTTCCTCCCCGGTATAGCCCTGACGGGTCACTGTGCCAAAGGGAATTTGGGCGGTGACCGTTTCTGCTGCCATGGGGAAGGTGAATTTCAAAGCCTTGTGCTTTTCGTGGAAGTCGATTTCGGCAGTCACCTGCACCTGATCGCTGCCCGCAGTCACCGTGTAAGTTCTTTGAATGGAAGAATTCTCACACACGGAGGTGACCCGGATAGAGGCACGGACAGCACCAAGCTCCGTCAGTTCAAACTTGGTTGCCCTGAACTCACCGCAGGTTTCTCCCAGATATTTTTTATCGTGGGCCCAGGTATCGCAGGCGGATTCATCTAAAAGGATTGCCTTACAGGGCCGATCAATCAGGGGCTTTCCGGTTTTCTTGTCATAGAGCTTGCAGATATCACCGGTGGTCTTATCCAGTTCTAACGAGATCAGGCTGTTTTCCAGGGTGGTTTCTGTAGCAATCAGCTCAGACCCATAGGCTTTTGTGCTTTCCTTTTCCGTAAACAGGCGGTAGACCGCATAGCCCATCGCCGGAACCTCGGCAATAAATGCGGTATTCATTTTATCCGCTCCGTCGGTATGCTCGCCCCGGACAAGCTGGAAAGGTATCTCCTCACCCTTGTCATCGGTCATTTTGCTTGCGTAAGCGTAGACCTGAACAGTCTGACAAACCGGCCAGGGATGGATATTGAATACCACCACCGGCGTCCCCAATACCTCGTGTTCCCAAATGGCCCACTGCCCCTTGTTATGCAGGTCGTATTTGTAGGACGGAAGTGTTTCCCCCTGCAAAGTATCAATATGCCAGGCAATACGCTGCATAGCGGCATTGATCTCCTGCTCGGTAATGCTCATAGCTTCGCCGTGGAGATAAGACGCGTCCTCATAGGCAGTTTTTACGCAGCAGCCACCCATAATATCGTGAAATTGGTTGAACAGAACATTTTTCCATGCCTTATTCAGCTTTTTCGTCGGATACTTTGCGCCGGTCAGCCACTTTGCCATAGTGCAAAGGCGCTCAGCGGCGATGAGGTTTTCCTCGCATTTACGGTTCCCTTTTTTGATAGAGGTCTCCGCGCTATAGCAACCCCGGGCGTGATGCTGCAATTCCCTTTGAACCGTGGGCAGCGCATTGTTGCTCACCTTATCAAAATAAGCCCCAACTGTGGAATACTTTAATTCCTTCCTATCCATCTCGTTGAAGGTATGGAGCATACGGATAGTGGGACCGCCGCCGTGGTTGCCCACACCGTAAAATGCCATCATATCCTGATTGTCCGCGTTTGCTTTATCAATGATCTCCACAAGCTGGTGGGTACTGGTAGCATTTAAGTTATACCGAATGGGGATCCGAAATGCCGCAACACGGCTGCCATCGTCACTTTCCCACCAAAATACCGATTCGCTTTTTCCCTGTTCCGTCACAGACGGGCGCATAAACACATAGCTGTCCATACCGCCGGCACGGAGGATCTTGGGAATCCCGGCATTGTGGCCGAAGGAATCCACATTGTAGCCCGTGGTGGCGATGACACCAAATTTTTCCTTGAAGTACCGCTGAGAAATCAGGGTATGGCGCATAAAGCTCTCCCCGCTGGGGATATTACAGTCCGGCTGCAAAAACCAGCCGCCTGTGATCTCCCAACGCCCCTGCTTTACCATTTCCTGAATCTCAGCAAACATATCCGGCGCCATTTTTTCGATCCACTGGTAATAGACTGCACAGGCGGAGGTAAACTTTGTCTCCGGAAATTCATAAAGCCGATCCAGTGCGCTTCTGTATGTAGCAAGGATCTCCGAAAAGCCATCCTGCCAACGCCAAAGCCACACCGGATCCAGGTGGGCATTACCGATCATATATATTTCTGCCATTTCATCTCGCTCCACTGATATTCCTGTACGCTTGTGCTATATCACAGCATTTTGCTATACAAGAATTCACCACAATCTTCTATAAACCGCATCTGCATGCACACACGCATTATGCATCAACACTATATTAACATAGTTCATTGCCCCTGAAAATAGAAAACAACAACAAACTGGCATTGTGGCATCTTTATTATTGAAAACTGAAAACAGGTATGTTATATTACAATTAAAGGAGGCTGAGAGCATGGATCAAAAGCTATACAACGAAATCGAAAGCTACATAAAGGACATCATCGAACAGAACGCATCCGTCCCAAATTATAAGCTTCCCAGTGAGCGTATGCTGTCCCTGAAATTTGATGTCAGCCGCGAACCCATCCGGCATGCCTACGAAAACCTTATCAAAAAAGGTTGGGTTGTAAAAACCCACGGAAGAGGCTATTTTATCCAAAGCGAAGCGATTGCGCGATCTGCAGGCATTCAGCAAAACATCAAGATCAGCCTGATCATTTCTGATGTCAGCACACGGTACACACACGACCTGCTTTCCGGTATAAACGCTTTCTGCTGGGAACATCAGATGGAGCTGTCCATTTTGATCAGCGGCAGTGACGCGGAAAAAGAAAACACACTGTTAAAATCCGCCGCTCACTCCGGCACCAAGGGTATTATCTTGTTTCCTGTGAACTACGATACTTCCTACAATGATGCGCTTTTTAGTCTTACCGCAAAGAAATTTCCGCTGGTTATGATTGATCGAACATTACCTGTCCGGGCATCCTATGTTGCCTCGGAAAACCATCAGGCAATGATCGATGCCGTGAAATTTTTACACCACAAAGGTGTTCAAAATCTGATGTATCTGTCTCCTCCGACTACTCTTTGCTCCACCACGGAGACCCGGCTTAACGGATTTACACACGGTTTATTGCGCTATTATCAAAAAATAGAACCGCGAAATATTCAGATTGTAAATAAAACACCCGATATCATAAAAGACACGGTCATCCAGTATTTAAAAAAATACCCAGACACTGAGGTTATGATCGTATTGGGCACGATATGCCCGGCAGTTTTAATGGCTACAGATGAATTGGGGCTTCGTATTCCGCAGGATCTGAAGCTAATGATCTTTGACGATGAGCTTTCCCACGCCGAGTATAACGCCCTGAAGCCCTACCTTATTAAGCAAGACGGCTACCATATTGGCTATTACGCCGCACAGGCTCTGTACAATCAAATTTACGGCGATTCCCGGCCAGTCACCCAAATGCTGCCGGTCACCATCATTGATACCAGCAAGGAAGAAGCATAATGTATTGCGTATTTTACAAATATCCTTCACCCATGTACATAGCTTTCCGATCTTGAAACCGCAAAAGAACAGCCCCCATCAGTCATTCGAAAAAGATGACTGATGGGGGTTTTGTTTAGGGCAGCTGTTTTATATTTTCGTAAGTATCCTTTTGGCTACAGCCGGCTCTGCCACCGCCTGCACAGGCACAGGCACAGGCGCAAGCGCAGGCACACCCACCGCCGCCACCTCTGCGGCCGCCGGAGCTTGCTGCGTGGGTCGTCAGATAGCGGTCACGGGCGCGGATGTAATGGGGATTAGACCTGCCGTAGGTATGGACATAGAAGCCATGTCCGCTGAGGAAGCCCCGTCCGCGGTGATAGGAAACCACACTGTCCACCACCCAGACCTGAACGATGATCAGCAGTGCTGCGCCGATAAACGCCAGCACAATGATCGCCACCCGATCTTCCTGCAGGGAATTGTATGCCCCGCCGTCATCAAAGGGCTCATAGGATACCGTATTGCACCCAACAAAGCGATCCAGCCCATAGTCCACACGCATGGGCACATAACCGCCGCATTCCAGGCTGCCGCTCCAAACATAATAGCCGCCTTCCTTTTGCGCAGCATTCACCGTTTGAATACTGCCGTCATCCGCCCAGCGGAAGGTATAATTTTCAACAGGTGTTGCATTGAACCAGCCGGGGACAAATTCATAGAAGTAGCTGCTGCCATCCTTGCAGAGCATATCTTTTTGGTTGATCTTAAAGGAAAACTCCAGCACTTCCCCACCGGTATAGGGGCGGTCCAAATCCAAAACCAAATAAACCTCGCCGTCGTAATCCTCCTGAGAATAGTGCAAAATGGTATCAGATACTGACTCCGGATAGACCGTGTAGTTGCCATTAGCCATACCAATCTCGATCCAGGTCAGTTCCTCCGCCACATCCACAGCTTCCCATATGAAGCGGTATTCAATGTCCAAAGAACCGTCTTTCTGAGCATCAACCGTCACACCGTATTGACGGATCACATCCTGGGGCTTGGGTTCATAACAAAAAGCTGCAATGACCATCACGATTTGAATAATCAAAACCGCGACCAGCAGCAAGCTCTTTCCCACAGGAAAAGTGCGGTGTTTTCTGGTGTATTCTTCTTCAAATACGGCGTTCACGCGTCCTTTTTTCATCTCCGGTCACCGCCTTTTTCTGCTCTGAAAGGACAGGAAAGCGCCTGTTCTTCGGTCATCCGGCGCAGCTTCAGCGCCATGGGGTGCTTCCAAATCTTTTTGAAGGGTGTTTCTAAAATATTACCCAGTCCTGCATCAGCACCCAGCCAGCTTTGACAGGGAACCACAGTGCCGTCCGGCGCAATGGCCATATTGCTCAGGGCTGCGCCGCACATAGGCACATGCATCCCCATTTCTTCCAGCTTCTCTTTTGAAATCAAGCCTGGTGATGTGAAGTCCATTTCCATATCGTGTTCGTTGCAATATAGCTTTGCCTTCCGGACGATCTGCCACAGCTCTTCCGCAGACAGATCATACTCCTGATGGTTGATGCCTGCCATGCCGGTGCAGATCAGACCGCTGACCGTGACAAACCGGACACCCAGGCTGTGGATAAACGCAATAGTTTGATCATAGTCTGCATTCTTTTTGCAAAGGGGTGTATTGACACTGATGTCCAAGCCGGCTGCTACTGCGTTGCGAATACCCCGAACGGTGTCAGCATAGTGATCACTGCCCACCAAGGCGTTATGTACCGCTTCATCGTAAGAATACAGTGTCACCTGTAGGCTGTCCAGTCCCGCCGCTTTCAGTTCCTGAACCAGTTCCGGTGTCAGGTTCACGCCGTTGGTGTTCAGCCGGGTCACCATTTTCTTTGCAAAGCCTACCAGCTCCGGAAGATCTCTGCGCTGGGTGGGTTCACCGCCGGTAAAGGTCACCATAGGCACCCGGGCAGCATCCAGCCGCTCAATGACCTGCTTCCACTGCTGGGTGGAAAGCTCCCTGTTTGCCGCCATCTGCTGTCCTGCTGCATAGCAGAACACACATTTTTGGTTGCACTGCCATTTGCCGGTTTCATCCGTCATGGCGCTGACCATCAGATCCACACGGTGGGGCGCAGTCATATTCTTGCCATAGGCGCGGATAGACAGCTTCTCGATCTGTACCCCGGGATCACCGCCCCGGGCAACGGCAAACAATATATCCAGCATCAGCTCCAAATCGTCCTGGAGCTCCGCTTCCGTCACTGACGGATAAACCTTCCGCACATTACAAACTGTGTTCCGGCTGATCGCTTCTTCATCTGCCGGCGTGATGGGCTTTCCGTCAAATTCATTGACTTGCTTCATAAATTCGGACAGCAGCAGCGCCCAGGAATACCCCACAGGCAACAGGTAATAGCCGTTCAGAATCACAATATATGCACTGGAACGGAACAGACGGAATTTAGGCGGTATCAAGTGAATACGCACCACACCCGGCCCTTCCGGATTGAATGTGCAGTGGCTGACGCCGTTTTGATAAGCCCGATACTGGGCAATTTTATTCTTCAATCCCATTTCTTTCTCCTGAAATCTAATTACGATTTGGATCAAATCATTCCTTGACCACTATATTTTCGATTTTGCTTCTAAATGATTTGATTTTTTGATCGGCACTCTGTTCCATACCGGACAGCTGCTCCATAGCGCGCTCAATTTGGCGTTTGACCGATTGCACTGCAGACCGGGATTCGTTGATACGGTCACCAACCGCCCAGTCCGCAAACAGTCCATCAAAAAAGTAATCTGCAAATTGGAGAAAATCATCAACACGAACCTGTATATGCGCCTGAATATTGATGTCTGCCAATTCGGTTTTGAACTTGCGAAGCTGTTCTTGCAGGAACTCTACCAAATTCTGCGCATCATCCAAATTGCCGTATTTTGCCATATGGGTGATAATGCCGTCACCGCCAAAAATATCCCAGGTATTCCAGCCGTCCGCTTTATCCAGCTTGGACAGCACCTTGTCGACTGTTCCCAACGCGCTGCGCCCTACAGCTGCTGCTTCCCGGATCTCTTCTATTTGGCTTTCAAGATGTGCGATTCTCTGCTCGATCTTCAAAATATTTTCGCCCGCGGCAGAACCGGACACCTTTACTTCCGCATATTTCTTTTCCAGTGCGGCAGCATAAGCATCCTCGCATCCGGATAAGTCGCTCAGCTGCATTGCGATCTGGTGAAGCTGTCCATCTATGGCAGTCAGTTCCCGCTCCGCTGCATCCAGTTTTACTTTTGCGGCTGTAGCCTGCTTGCGTTCAATTGTAAGTTTATCGTCTAATTTCCCAACAACTTGATAGAAATAGTTAGAAAGACTTCTGCCCTCCAGCTTTTCCACATCTTTTTGTTCGCTGCGGTGCTCTACACGCAGTTTGATGACTTTTTGATCAAAAATCTGCCTCTGATCACAAAGCTCCTTCAGCTTCACTTCCAGTTGTTTTTTCAGCGTAACATCCTTTTGAAGCTGAAGCAGATCCTTTTCATGATTGGTCATAATTCACCTCTCAAAGCCTAAATACCGGGTGCCCTGGAAGGTAAGCTTTCCGTGATCGCCTTCGATCAGCATACCGAACTCGTGTCCAGCAACGTGCAGCTCCATCCGGTCACCGCTTTCCACCTGAAAGGTCACATAATAGGTGGTGGAATGGGAAGTGTGGTGCATACCGGTGCCGCCGTGATTGTGGTGATGATGGCTGGATACATTGGTCCGCTTTGCCACAATGGTGGCCGGAACCGTCAGCCTGGGAGAATGGTTATTCTTGTTCCACTGGCTGATGCCCTTGACGGCAATCACAATAAACATACCGATCACCAGCACAAATACCACCGTAAACATAACTCCAAAAACGCCAAAGCCCATATCAAATCCGGAAAATCCTGAACCTATACCCATTTTTATTCCTCCTTCTTTTCTGTTGCGTCCGAAAGCGCCGTTATACCACCAATTTCGATCCCCAATATTTTGGCGTATTCCGGGCAGCTTTCCAATTTTTCCATCAGGCGGATCCGCAGTATCCGTTCTTTTGTACTCATCGCACACTCCCCTTTTTATGCGTAATGCCTTACGGTAATTCTATTGTATAGGGTGTGTCTTCAAAAATACAGAATCAATTCAGTAAAATAAACGCTCTATTTTGCCGTTGCCGGAAAAATAGCCTTCTTCATTTTATTGTAGCATTATCTTTTTATAAACGCAACCGGTTATATCCCCATTCAGACTCTCTATAAATATTTTGCAGGCTGTACCTTCCGGCACAGCCTGCTTTTTTATGGGACTTTTTTACAGCCCCTTAACTTGCTAATACATTAAAAGTTTAGAAGCTGTGCGATCGTATCGACGGTATCAACAACTTCGTTAAAAGTGATACCTGCAGCATACTGATTTTCCTCGCAGTATTTCTCCCAGAGGCGGGAAAGCTGTTGCTCGGAACGAATATCTTCAATGATTTCTTTCCAATCGTGCAGATCCTGCATTGATCCGCGCTTTTGGGCGGTATGCTCTACAGCCAGTCGTAGGACATCCGGACGGATCTCTGTATGGCGTGTGCGGTAAAGGGTATGTAGGTCATAAAAGTCTCTTGCTCGTATCGTGCAGATAAATGGATACGGAAGTTGTGGTATTTATCGTCTTCACGAATCGGCGCGATTCCTTCGTATACAAATTGAATACCGTCCTCCACATCAATTGTGATGATCTCCTGAACGATTTGGACAAGGGCATCCTCTTCCATTGGAAGTCCACGGACAGTTGTGTCCATATCCATAGTCGTTCGCTCACCAATACCGATCATAGACGAAATCAACAGGCCGCCCTTTAGAATGAAATTATCGCGGTATTTGGAAACTGAAAGGCGGTCCAGGATACGCTCAAACAGAAACATCTGCAGCACTTCCTGCGGCTTCAAGCTTCTCTTGATCGCAATATTGCGAATTGCACCCTTTAACTATTCCGGTGTTTTCATGCAAGCACCTCCATATAGGTTCTGATTTTCTCCTCAATGCCGTATTGCTTTCCATATTTGAGCAGTTTTCGGCGATTGGGTTGGTTTTTAAAATACTCCTGTATCGCTTGCGTATAGAGCTGCATTTCAATTTGATCTTTGTGGCGGATCAGATCGCAAATACAGCGCTCTTTATCATAGAGCCGCACTGTGCCGCCTTGCGGAGATTGCACTTGTGATATACCCAATTCATAAAGCTCCGGTTGCACATAGTGGCACCGCAGGTCAGGATTATCCTTGCGAAGCCGCGTTATGTTTGTCCCTTGAGGAATTGTGATGTCGATGTTATGAGGAACGCGATCTGACATGCCCCACAGATAGAGGGCAGTCCCATAGGAGAAAACAGCCTTGCTGCATTGTATCTGCAAAAGGGCATATTCATCCGCAAAACCATCGCCAAGGACATAGATACCCTTACGGACTCGCACCAATTTGCCTGCATCTAAATATCGTTTTAGCACATATCTACCGATCCCGGCTTTCTCCACCATTCCGGTTTTTATCAGACCATCGTTTTGCTCAGCCATTTCAGCAATTTTATTCCAAATAATATCCATCACAGCCACCCCTAATTCTATTGTTACATTCTTGCTTTAGATTATACATAATTAAAGCATAAATGTAAAGAGTACAAGCAAAAAACAATAACCCCTGAGGTTTTTAAGCCTCAGGGGTTATTGTTACGCT
>CAZLLC010000030.1:0-15749 GCA_964560245.1 uncultured Oscillospiraceae bacterium
CCAATTTCAATATTTAGTGTTATATTCATTATCGTCATCTGCTTTCTATGTTTTTTTGGACAACTAACATATTAACACATGATGACAAGTGAGAGGGAGTTTCGACTCCTTCTCATTTTTTTATTTCTGCCAATGATTATTTTACACTAAGAAATATTGCATAATTGCTTTGTTGGCATTGCAATTTCCGTCAGAATATGCTATAAATAAATCAGGATTGGAGGAATTATTATGGAAAATCCTAAGAACCGATATAAGCAAATGGAAAAATATATGACCGGCGCGCTGATCGGCGACGCGCTTCTTTTTATCGTCTATCTGATCGCCGCCGGTACTGGTGTTATATGGCTGAAGATCCTCAGTTCCATTATTGCCATTATTTTATCTGTTTTATGCCTTGTATACCTGTATTTGACCAAATTGCTTACAAGACCCCAAAGCCTGTGGATGACCACAGCCGCCGGAGCTGTTTTGATTTGCATCCTGTTTTCTCTGGTTTTGAACTTCCCTTCACCCTTGTAATTTTAACGTAAAGGAATGATGATATTGGACACTGTATTGCAAGCTGCATACCTGAATAAGGTATATGGCAAAACAAAAGCGCTGGACTATTTAAATCTTGAATTGCCCAGTGGCAAGGTAATCGGTCTTTTAGGCCCTAACGGCAGCGGTAAGACCACACTGATCAAGTTGGCCGCCGGTCTGCTGACACCTACCTCCGGTAAAATCTGTGTATGCGGTGCGCCCATTGGACCTGAGAGTAAAGCACTGATCTCTTATCTGCCGGACCGGGTGTACTTCGATCAGAATCAGACCATCTATCAGCTGATCAATTTCTTCCAGGATATGTACGAAGATTTTGACCGTATTCGTGCCGGTGAGATGCTGCAGGATCTGGGTATTGACCTGAGCGCCAAATTCAAGGCGCTTTCCAAAGGTGCCCGCGAGAAAGTTCAGCTTGCGCTTGTTATGGCACGGCGTGCCCGGCTGTACCTGCTGGATGAACCCATTGCCGGTGTAGACCCGGCTGCCCGTGATTATATTTTACACACCATCGTAAATAATTACGCGCCGGAGTCCACTGTGCTGATCTCCACCCATCTGATCGCGGATGTGGAAAATATTTTGGATGAATACATCTTTATTCACAAGGGTAAGATCATCCGTCAGGGCACAGTGGAAGAAACAGTGGCGGAAACAGGAAAAACCCTTGATGAACTTTTCCGGGAGGTGTTCAGATGTTTGCCAAGCTTTTAAAATATGAATTTAAATCCCTTAAAAAAACTGTGTTCATCGGCGGTCTGGCGGCAATTTTGGCAGGTGCTTTGGGCGGCTTGATGCTTTACTTTCTTTTGATTCAAACTGACATTATGAACGATCAGGAAGTTTTGGAAACCGTTATGAGCATCCTGTTGGGCGGTATTTATATCGGCATCTTCGCCTATGCCGTCGCACCCTCCATTGTGATGCTGTACCGTTTCTATACACATCACTTTACAGATGAAGGATATCTCACCTTCACCGTTCCCGCCACAACACACCAGATCCTGATGGCAAGCATTGTAAACATTCTCATTTGCAGCATTATCGTCGTATTATTCTCTACGATCGCTTTTGGATTAACTATGGTTCCTGTGCTGATGCAAACAGATCTGTCAAGCCATGAGGTAAACAGTTTCATAGAATACATAACAGAATATATAAATGAATTCGGTACCGGCACTGTCCTTGCCAATATTCTGTCCTTTATTTCCAATATTGTTTATTCTTTGATTATGCCCCTGTTTTGCATCACCCTTGGCTGCCTGATCGCCAAAAAGCATAAGATCCTATGTTCCTTTGCTGTGGGCTATGGTGTTTCTATGGTGACCTCAATGGTCACAGGCGTCGCTGATGTCACCGTTCTGCTGACCGAGTACGAGAGCGACGCTGCATACTTAACCGCCTACAACATCTCTGTTTTAGTTCCGGCTCTGCTCTATTTAGCACTGGGTATTGGCGGTTACTTCCTAATGCACCATCTGATCAAAAACAAACTAAACATTTGATAAAAATCCGCTGCTTCGTTTTGAAGCAGCGGAGAATTTTATTTATAGAAGGTATTGCCGCCGATGAATTCGCGAACTAAACTGGTGGGCGGGATCTCATCGTCCACGTCTGCTTCCAAAACATAGTTCAGGATCTTTACAACACCGCGGACCTGCTCATAGCATTCATCCTCGGGCTGGATCTCTGCCAAAAGCGGATAAATGTGCTTTTTCAGAACCGCCAGCTCGTACAGTGTGGAGCTGTTAAAGATCAGATCTGCCTGCTCCTGGAACGGGAATATCCACCGTTTCTCACCCCGGCGGACAGAATCCCACATGGCCATCGTACGGGCAACAGAAGATCCACGGGTCTCATAATCCCGAACAGTGCGGCGCAATAAGCGCAGGTAGCTGGTGGGAATACGGTTATGATCGTCCAAATTCAGGGGCAGCAAGGGACTGACATAAAGCTTAAAGATCTTATTACGATCCACCTTATCCGGAAGGAGCACCGGATTCAGGGCGTGCAGGCCTTCTACGATGATCACCGTATTATCCTGTAGCTGCATTTTATGACCCTTCCATACACGGCTGCCTGTCAGGAAATTAAAGGTGGGGATCTCCACTTCCTTGCCGGACAGCAGATCCCGCAGATTTTCCCGGAACAGATCGGTATCGATGGTGTTGATATGCTCTAAGTCCAGCTTGCCGTCCGGACCCGGTGCGATCTTATCACGATCCAGATAATAGTCATCCAAGCCCATCAAAACCGGCGCCTTACCGTGGACACGCAGCTGGGTCGCCAGGCGGTTGGCAGAGGTGGTCTTGCCGGAAGAGCTGGGTCCTGCCAGCATAACGATCTGTGCGCCCCGCTGACAGATCATATCCGCAACATTGGAAAACCGCTTTTCGTGCAAGGCTTCATTAACACGGATCAGCTCCCGGATCTTACCGTTTTCCACAAGAGCATTCAGATCGGCAACAGTTTCACAACCCATCAATTCACACCAGCGAGAGCCTTCTGTGCTGACGGACAGGAAATTGGGCATATCCTGATAAGCAGCCGGCCAGTTGGGGTACAACTCATCGGGGTATACAAAGAAGAAGCCGCCCTTTGCAGGCAATATGTTCCAGCTTTGCAGATAGCCGGTGGACGGCGCCAATTCGCCGTAGTAATAGTCCATAAATTCACCGGAGGTGTATACATCGAATTCCGGTTCTTTGCGCCAGGACAGCAGCTTCGCTTTATCCTCCTGACCGTCAGCGATGAAATGATCGATCGCATCCTTGGTGGTGATACGGTGACGGATCAACGGGATATCCTGCTCCACAATGGAGATCACCTGACGGCGAAGCTTCTCTGCAGAGAAGCCTTCAGCTGAAACCTCCACAAACAGCGCGGGACCGACGGTACAGCCCATCTTTGCCTGCGCTTCAGGCCAAAGCTGATGCAGCGCCAAAAAGATCACAAACTGTGCCGTCCGGTCATAAACATCCCGTCCGGCAGGATCGGTCATCCGCAACAGCTGAATCACGCCACCGGATGCCGCCATTGCGCGGCGCATAGAGGGACGCTCTGTTTTTTGTTCTTTTTCTCTGACAGGTATGTAATTGAGGTTAAATACCTCACCGGCAATTTTTGCTGCGATAGGCATTTCCGACAGTTTACCGTCAGCAATCCCCATTTGTTTACATATATCCAGCAGACTCTGCCCCGGTTGGGCCACTACTTCTTTTCCATCGATCGTTAATTTCATCATTCTTTCCTCCTAACACTTTGAAATAACGAGTAACTTTGTTATTATATCACAAAGAAACCGAAAATGGAACAACTTTTTTGTAGATTATTACCACTAATTTTAAAAGCACCTTGCAAAGTACCGATGCAAGGTGCTTTCAATACTTATATAAGCTGCTGATCATTGATGGTCAGCTTGAACTGCAGACCTAATTTTTCCGCTGCTTTTCGACACAGGATCATACGCCCCATAAAGATCTCAAAATAATCCATTACAGAACTGAACTTATTATCGACGGACAGCTTTAAGTCCACAACCGTTTTATCTTCATTAATACGCAGGTATGATTTTTGAACGGAGTAGTTCACCCGGTCGTGAATATCGAAGGTGGCAAAATCCTTATTCCGCACACGGCTGCGGCGCACATCCGCTTTATCTGCCAAAATAAGCGCAGCCGCCACAGCATTTACAGGCACGCCTGTTCCTTCATCGTGATTGCCAATAGCTGTGACAATGGTGGACATTTCATCCGGCTCAAACCCCATATCCCCCAAAATGCTCCAGGCCATTACGGCACCGGATTGAGAATGATCCTTCCGGTTTACCAAATTGCCAATATCGTGCAGATAGCCTGCGATCTTCGCCAATTCGACGGTCTTCTCATCATAACCCAACGTGGTGAGAATGTAGCCGGCAGTTTCTGCCACATGGATCACGTGTGAAAAGCTGTGGTCTGTATAACCCAACGCAGCCAAGGATTCATCGGCCCGTGTAATATAAGTTTTAATAGCGCTGTTTTTTGTTACCTGTTCATAAGTGAGCATATAAACGCCTCCTTTAAAGTTATTATATCACAATATGTCTCCGGTAAAAAGAGTAAAGCTCAATATTTCTGAAATTAATGGCGCATAATATCCTGTGGGAGGGATCTATATGTGTACCGCCATTAGTTTTTTATGTCAGGATCACTATTTTGGCAGAAATCTGGACCTTGAATATCATTATCAGGAAGCTGTTACCGTTACACCACGGAATTATCCGTTTGTTTTTCGTAACGGTAGGACCGAGAAAAGCCATTACGCAATGATCGGTGTGGCAACAGTCAGTCAAAACTACCCGCTGTACTATGAGGCAACAAATGAAGCCGGTCTGTCTGTTGCTGGTCTTAATTTCCCCGGAAATGCTGTCTACCGTCCAACCGGTAATATTGCGCCGTTTGAGCTGATCCCCTGGGTTTTGTGTCAGTGTAAAAGTACCGATGAAGCGGCGGCGCTTCTTCAAAAAAGTCAAATCGCCGGAATCCCCTTTTCTGATGAATTGCCCCTTACGGATCTGCACTGGATCATTTCCGACAAAGCAAAAAGTATTACTGCAGAGCCTTTGTCTGACGGTCTTACCATTCAGGAAAATCCTGTTGGCGTTTTAACAAATAATCCGCCCTTTGACTATCATCTGCATAATATGATCAATTATTTGGGGCTTTCGGAAAAAGATCCGGAAAACACCTTTGCGCCCCAGCTACCTCTGCAGCCTTACAGTCGTGGTATGGGCGCAATGGGAATGCCAGGCGACCTTTCCTCCGGTTCCCGTTTTGTCCGGGCTGCTTTTACAAAGCTGCACAGTGTTCGTCCCAAAGAGGAAGAAAAAGCTGTTAGTCAGTTTTTTCACATTCTTTCATCGGTTGAACAGCAGGAAGGTTGTGTCCTTGTAGGTAGGCACTTTGAAAAAACCGTTTATTCCAGCTGCTGCAATACCGATAAAGGCATTTATTATTATAAAACCTATCACAACAGTCAGATCAGTGCTGTTCATATGCACCGGGAAAGCTTGGATGGCGCTTTACTCGTCCAATACCCCCTTTGTTTCCGGGAAAATATTCGATTCATAAATTAAGAATTCATTAATTATTCATAAAAAATTCAAAAATATATTGTAATTGCACTTCTTTAATGATATGATGTCGAAAAAGATAATTATAAAGAAGGTGCTTCTATGTCTGAAAACCTGGATCGACTTTTGGAGTCCTGGGCCTGGCCTATGGAACCGCCACCGGCTTACGGCTGGTTTCATATCCTTTATACGGCGCTTGGCTTTACGATCTGCGCCTTTGCTGCCTGGAAGGCGCGCAATGTCAGCGATAAGGCTGCCCGCTGGATCTTATTTACCATCGGTATGATTTTGGCGCTTTCCGAAGTTTACAAACAGCTTTTTTACTACTTTGTAATCGAGGATAACCGCTATTCCTGGGGTGATTTTCCCTTCCAGCTTTGCAGTATACCGATGTATATGTGCCTGATCGCGCCATGGCTGAAGCCGGGCAAGCTGCAACGGGGTATGTACAGCTTTATGGTGCTTTACAATCTGCTGGGCGGCGCCATTTCCTTTACAGAGCCTTCCGGACTGCTTAAGGATTACTGGTTTTTGACCGTTCACGCCCTGGCGTGGCATATGGTTTTGGTTTTTATCGGCCTATTTATCTGTTTTTCCCGTCGGGGCGGCACTGAGCGCAAAGACTACTGGGGCGCCACCTGGACATTTGTATCGCTATGCGCTATCGCCTTTATCATAAACTGCACTGTGCAAAATGTTTTTGACGGGGATATCAATATGTTCTTTGTAGGTCCCGGTAATTCCCCGATCGCTGTTTTTAAGCAATTTTCCGAATGGTTTGGCTGGCAGATCAACACACTGATATACGTTCCGGTGGTGTGCGTTGGCGCCTATATCATTTTCAGGATCATTTACCTCTGTAAAAACCGCAAAACCGTTGCCGCGTAATAATTGAACACCCGAAGAAGCAATGTGCTTCCTCGGGTGTTTTATATTTCTTATTTATTGAGCCAGGCGCTGATATAAGCATCTGCCTCCACACTTGACATATTCAAGACCTCTGCCACTTCTGAGCTGATCAGCTTTTGGGCATCCCGAAGAAAGTTTTCATCACACAGGTGGAATTTTCTCCCCTGTTCCTCCTGCTGCTTTTTGTGCAGATACAGGGCATATACCATTGCGATCAAAGAACGGCGGTCACCGCTGCTGATCAATTCCCGATAACGCTGCTTGCGGTGATTTTCTTCCGCAACCCAAACGCCTTGATCTATAGGCCCTTTGAAAAGGGCTTCCAGTCCCTCACGATCCATCAAAGGACTGATTTTCGCCAAAGCCGCAGGGTTTTCTGTAGGAATATAGTATCTGGCTTCCGGATGATCCAAGGGCGCAAGGGCATAATAGCGAACCTGTTTGCGATCCACTGTTTTGGTTTCTACATCCAGCAAGACACACACGCCGTGACTGCCGTAAAACACCTTCTGCCCTACCTGATACATTGCCTTTTTCCCCTTTTCTTATGTTCTTCTTCAATAAAATTATAACATAAAATAAAAACAAAATCACATAGTGAAAATTACCGAAAATTTAGAAATTTTACGGACCTTATTCAAGATAATATGCTGTTATATCCCCAAAACCGGCACAGAATCTTGAATTCAGGCAGTCTTTCCACCGTGAACATTTGTCTTTATAACATCATAACATTTTTATCACTGGATTTCAACATATTTTTTTAAATTTTACAGGGAAAATCAAAAAAATGCTGATCATCCCGGGATATCCACCAATTCTACTTCATAATGACGCAGCCAAAAATCGATCTGCAGCATATAGGCCATCGTCTGGGGTGCTTTCATCAGCTGCCCATACCAAGGCCATTCGTATTCCGACTGTAACAGTGTGCGTATAGCCTCAGGGTCAACGATCTGGAAAATCGGGGCATTTTGATCTTGTAAAAGTTCATTCAACCGCTGTGTCATCAGTTGCCGGTAAACAGGATCCCAGGTTTTGGGGTACGGGCTTTTTTTACGATGCAAAACCTCCGGCGGCAGATACTCCTGCATTGCGTAACGAAGCAGCCCCTTTTCCCTGCCCTGCCAGTCTTTAAACTGCCAGGGAACACCGTAAAGATACTCTGCGATCCTGTAATCACAGAATGGCACCCGAACTTCCAAACCGCTGTACATACTCATCCGGTCTTTTCTGTCCAAGAGCGTCTGCATAAACCAACGCATATTCAGATTGACCATTTCTTTCATACGCCGTTCTTCGGGAGGTGTGCCCGGAAGAATATCGCTTTCGTTGATGCATTTTTTGTAATGCGCCATAACAAACTCTTCCCCATCGATCTTCTCTCGAAGCAAGGGTGTTAGAAAAGTAGCACGAAGCGCCGTGTTCTGCGCCCAGGGAAATCCGTCCAACGCCCGAACCTCCGGATCTCTGTACCAGGGATAACCGCCAAAGATCTCATCGGCACATTCACCGGAAAGCGCCATTTTAACATCTTTACGGATCCGCTTACAAAATGCCAGCAACGAAAAATCCACATCTGCCATTCCCGGCAGATCCCGTGCGATAGTGGCTTCCTCCAAAGTATCGCTGAGCTCCTGCGGTGTAAGAACCGTCAAATGATGCCTTGAACCCAAATACTTCTGCATCATAGCAATGTAGCTGCCATCGGAATTGGGCTGAAATTTTCCCGGAACAAAGAACTTCTCATTGTTCTCATAATCAACCGAAAAAGTATCCAGCGGACACCCAAGCTCTTTGGCGCACACTGAACTGATCAAACTGGAATCCAATCCGCCGGATAAAAATGTCCCCATGGGCACATCGGAAACCATCTGTTTTTTGATGGCATCTGTTACAAGCGCACGTACATATGCGGCAGTTTCCTGAAAATCCGCTCTATGTTCCCGGTCACGAAGCTGCCAGTACTGCCACGGATGCCATTTCCCCTCCTGAAAATACCCGCACCAGCCCGGTTCCAATTCCAGCACATCCCGGAATACACCGCTGCCCGGCGCCCTCCCGGGGCCAAGCAACAGTATTTGTGCTACTCCGGTCATATCAAGTTTTGGAGAAACCGCCCTGCTCGCAAGCAGGGTTTTGATTTCTGAAGCAAACACAAGGCCGCCGGTCTGCAGGGTATAAAACAACGGCTTCACGCCCATCCTGTCACGGGCAAGAAACAGCCGTTTCTTTTTTTCTTCCCATACTGCAAAACCAAAGATGCCATTAAACTCCTTTAGGCATTCATCCTTCCACTGGGCATAGGCGTGCAGCACCACTTCTGTATCAGAATGTCCCGAAAAATTATGTCCCAGTTTTTTCAGTTTTTTTCGCACATCCTCGGTATTGTACAGTTCCCCATTGTAAACAAGGGTATAGCTCTCCCCTGCCCAATCAAGCCGCATTGGCTGCGCGCCGCCCTCCGGGTCTACAATAGCCAGTCGGCTGTGGAGCAGCGCACTGCCATTATGCCGCGCCATGCCACAGCCGTCAGGTCCACGGCGTTTCATTGTTTCAAGCATCCTTTGAAGCATATTTTCATTGTGGGCTATACCGATCAAACCTGCAATAGCGCACATTGTTACCAGCTCCTTTCCATCCTTACAGCTTATGCAACGAAGCAAACCGCTGTGTCTGCACTTTTTTCCGTCCGGCGCATAGCATACAAAGAAAGGAGGGGATCGTATTGTCAGCAAAAGGCTACATACAGGTCCGTGCATATACCAGCAACGCCCAAATCCCTTTAAAGGATGTGGCGGTGTCTATTACAGATACCGGTGGCTCCGGGATCGCACTGCGGCTCACAAACCGCAACGGTGAATTGGATGAGCCGGTTGAGATCACGGTACCGGATCTTTCCGCCGGTCAGACACCGAACACCGGTGTCACCCCCTACACCAATGTAAACTTATATGCCAAACTGGAAAACTATGAGGAGATCGAAGTACACGATCTTCAGGTTTTTCCAAACACCGTCACCTCTCAGAATCTGGAGTTGATCCCGTTGTCTGAGCTTCCTGAATACTGGAATCAGGTAGAAATATTCAATACGCCGAGCCAGAATCTGTAAGGAGGTCATTATGCCCGTTGTAACACCATATGTTCCCCAGTACATCACTGTTCATTTGGGTTCTCCATCCTCTAATGCCGCCAATGTAACTGTATCTTTTTCCGACTATGTCAAAAATGTGGCCTCCAGCGAGATCTATCCTACCTGGGATGAAAGCGCGCTTCGCGCCAATATCCTTGCGATCGTGTCTTATGCCCTGAACCGGGTCTATACGGAATTTTACAGAAGCCGGGGTTATGACTTTGAGATCACCAACAACACCGCCTTTGATCAGGCCTTTGTCAGTGGCAGAAGCTATTTTGATAATGTCTCCCGGCTTGTGGATGAGCTGTTTAACGATTACTTGCGCCGTCCAGGCTTCGTAGAACCGCTGGCAGCAAAATTCTGCAACGGCACAACCGTCACCTGTCAGGGGCTGAGCCAATGGGGCAGTCAGAATTTGGCGCAGCAGGGCTACAGCTATGATCAGATCCTGCGAAGCTACTACGGCAATGTGGAGATCGTTACAAACGCTCCTATCCGTGGAATAACCTCCTCCTACCCCGGCTCGCCGTTGCGTGTAGGAAGCACCGGTCCCAGTGTGGTAGTACTGCAGGTGTCACTGAACCGCATATCTCAAAACTATCCGGCAATTCCCAAGATCCCGGTAGTAGACGGGATCTTTGGCAGCCAGACCGAGGCGACAGTTAAAGCATATCAGCAAATATTCGGGCTGACCGCCGATGGGATCGTCGGGCCTGCCACCTGGTACAGTATTGTCAGGCTTTACACCGCTACTACACGGCTTTCTGAGCTGCGCAGTCAAGGGCAGCAGTTTTATGCCATCAACTGGTCTCCACCCACCACTCTGCAGGTCGGCAGTACCGGTGAAAAAGTTCGCCTGCTTCAATATATGCTCTCGATGATTTCGGAGTATATATCCTCTATTCCGCCAGTAACTGTAGACGGAATATACGGTCAGGGCACCCGTGCGGCAGTCTTGGCATTTCAGCGACGGTATCAGCTACCGGAGACCGGCACGGTGGGCGAAACCACTTGGGATACGATCTATGATCAGTATTCCGGCATAGAAAACACCACTCTGCGGTCTGCTGAGCGATTTCCCACAGGTCAATCCGGCGGTGCAGTTACTGCAATGGCGCAAAACGGACGCCGGCAAAGGTCAAACAGCAATTCTCCCTATTCCAAAACAACGGTTATGGATCAGTTTCCAGGTCGTGATCTGTCCATTGGCAATCAGGATCCGGTCCGTCAGGAGGTGGTAAGATGAGACCCCCGGAATCTTTTATCGAACAGCCTGTCCGCAGTCTGCAGACGATGCTTCGTGTACTGGCAGAGGACGACAAATCTCTGCCCACAGTTGTACCGGATGGAATTTATGGGCAAACTACCTTAGGTGCTGTAACAGAATTTCAGCGACGGGAGGGACTGCCCCTGACAGGTATTACAGACCAACGCACCTGGGACAGGATCGTACAGCGGTATGAGCCTGCCTTGATCCGTGTAGGAAAAGCAGAGCCTATTGAGATCATTATGGATCCGGGGCAAGTATTCCGCCTTGGTGATGAAGGTCCTTATATTTACCTGGCGCAAGCGCTGCTGATCTGGCTGGCACACGATCACAAACAGATCTCTGCCCCAAGCTCTACAGGCATATATGATACACAAACGCAGGATGCTGTTTCGGCATTCCAGGCATTGGCTGGGCTTTCCCAAACCGGAGAACTGGATAAGATCACCTGGAAGCATCTGTCCCGCCATTTTACCCTCAATGCCCATCACAACAGCAAACGCAATGAGATCCGGACAGATAATGCTGAAATAAATCTTAATAATTTAAGAACTTTTGAATATTAGACTTGATTACGGAAAAAAAAGGAATATAATATAATTATCGTACTGTCGGAGGGTTACTATGATCGTCAAGGATTGGAAAAAGGAGATATTTACTATACCGAATCTGCTTAGTCTGTTTCGGCTGCTGCTTATTCCGCTTTATATCTCCATCTATTTGAATGCACGGGATACGGCAGATTACTATTTAGCTTCGGCTATTCTTGCCGTTTCCTGTCTGACAGACCTGGTCGACGGTCAGATCGCCCGGCGTTTTCAAATGATCTCCACTGTAGGTAAAGTTTTAGACCCTCTTGCCGACAAGCTGACACAGTTCACACTGGTTATATGTCTGAGCATCAAGTATCCCGTCCTGCTGATTTTGGTGATACTGATCTTTATCAAAGAAGTCTTTCAGCTTATTGCAGGCATTCTGCGATTCAAAAAAGGAAAAATGCTCAAGGGGGCTCAGCTCACCGGAAAAATCTGCACTACAGTGCTTTTTGTCAGCCTGATATTGCTGGTGATGCTGCCGGATATTTCCTATAAGGCCGTTCAGATCATTACAGTAATCAATTTTGTTTTTTTGATGATTGCCTTTATTGATTATATTATCGTTTATCTTCGGAAGGACTCCAAGTTCCAGTCTTTGGAAAATGATGAATAAAAATTAAACCCGGACAGCTTTTAAAAAGCTGTCCGGGTGATTTTTTTAAATTATAGACCCATCATAGACGCAAGCAGGAATTCTATGGGAAAGCCTGCTTCAGACAAAGCAGTGATCAACTGTGTAGGATCGATGCCCATCGCCCAAGCATTCATTGCTTCCTCATCTGCCATATCGGCAGCATTTTCAGGAATGATGATCTCCTCTGCCTCTGTGACAACGGCGGTACTTTCGATTGAAAACAGCGCTTGTCCGTCATTCTTTACGGTAACCTCAACATCAGCCTGCTGTGTATTACCGGACAGAGCAATATCCACTTCCGCGTTAGAAGCGGTACCAAACATTTCTTCCATAAGTCCGCTGCTGGGTTTCAGGTGGATCTCGCCGGAAACATTGCCGCTCTTATCTGCTGCTGCAGCAACTTCCATATCCATCACAACAGTGCCGCTTTCCTTGATCTGCCAAACACTTTCGGTACTTGTACCCATAGAGCCATTGCCCTGGATCTTGAGTGTAATGAAGGTAATGTCTGCGGCAAACTGCTTTTTATCACTTAACACGATAGCACACAGTTTTTCATCACTATCGGGCACGGAATACTCAAAGCCGATAAAATCGTTGGTCTTGTTTAAGTATGTGTACAGATTCAGAAGTTTGTCAGGATCACTTTCTTCTATAAGCTCCGGAAAATCCTCCAAATAACCATCTAAAGAGGAAATAAAATCTTCGTAGATGCCCGTATCGGTAAGGATCTGCTTTAATTCCTGATCCTCTTTCATTTGATTGAAAACAGAGGTCAATGTGTTAAAGAAATCTTTTTCGCTCATAGATGCCTTCAGGACAGTCACACTTTGGGTAATACTTCCTGCGGTAACATCCTGCTTGGATTTTTCCACCTGCGAAAAGCCCTTCAAAAACAGCTCCATATACCGTACAAGCAGTTTTTCCGCCACATCATCAGATACCTGAACGCCGGAGACCATTGCGGGCGCAAAAGCATCCATATCCATATCATCCAAAGCGGTAGTCAGAGATTGGCTCTGCAATTCGGGCACTGTCAGCCAAAGGGTTTTGCTTTGGCTGTCTAAAATCGCTTCCGCTGTCAGCAGCGAATGTTCAGCAAGTCCCAAATTAAGATCGGTTTTCATCAGGTTATCTTTTGCAGATGTTTGAACAGTCAGAGCAATGTCTGACATCCAGGTCATATCCTGAGAATAGCCAAATACAGACTCAGACATAGAATTGAGAACCTCATCTGCCAGCTTGATGTGCATTTCGGTCTTTGCGCTCTGGGCTTCTTTTGATGCAGCGCCTGTAATTTCCTCAGCATATTCGCTGAGTGTAAACAGAGAGTGAATGCCGTCTGTATAGGCATTTACAAGCAGATCAGCAGGATCTGTAAAGGTTCTGACGATCCAGTATTTCAGCGGGCTGAAGCACAGCACCAAAACAATGGCTACAAGCAAAACACCTGCAGCGACACCGATCAAAATGTTCTTTTTGCTTTTGTTTTTAACAGGAGCGACCGGTGCTTCGTCCATTGGGGACGGCTCGTCCATTTGGATAGGTTCACTATAGTCATCCTCCGCGCTTTGCACAGGCGCGCCGCAGTGATTGCAGAACAAGCTGCCATCATCCATCGTTTGACCACATTGATTACATTGCATATTCATCTTCCTTTCAGTTTTTTTGATATTATACACCTACTTCACCCAGATTGCAACTTAGTGAGCCAAATTTCTTTAAAAATTTATATAAGATTTTTTCATTTAAGTGTTGACATTTTACGGAATTGAGGTTATAATCTCACTTGTTCCGCGGGTGTAGCTCATCCGGTAGAGCGCCACCTTGCCAAGGTGGAGGTAGCGAGTTCGAGCCTCGTCACCCGCTCCAGAAAAAACAGCCTTTGTCTACCAGACAAAGGCTGTTTCTTTTCAAGAAATTTATTACACATTTTAAAAGGAGCATTGCTATGGACCACAGTGCTTATTACCGTCCAATGCCGGATGCTGATACCGCCATATTGTTGATTCACGGTGTTGTCAGTACGCCCCGGCATTTCGACTGGCTGCTCCCTTCCCTGCCTGAGGACGCAGAAATCCACTGTGTTCTGCTTGCCGGTCACGGCGGCTCTGTAGAGGATTTTTCCAATGCCACAATGAAACAGTGGCATCAGCAGATCGATGAAACCATACACGCTTTAGAAAAGCCGGGCAGACGCATTATCGTGATCGGTCATTCTCTTGGATCACTGCTGGCGCTGTATGCCGCCCAAAGGCATAACAGTATCTGCGGTATGATTCTTCTGAATTTGCCGCTTGTGCCTTGGGTAAAGCCTGCAATGGTCAGCCGGAGTCTACGCTTTCCCTTTGGAAAGATCCGTGTTGATGATCCCAGGGATATGCGCTGTTATCAGGATCTTGGTACAGCTTTAGAGCCCTGTCTGTGGAAATATATCCGCTGGATCCCTAATTTTATAGCCCTTTTAAAACTGGCGCGGGAATGCCGCAGTATTCCTGCAACACTGTCGATCCCCTGCTTTGCATATTTAGATACAGACGATGAATTGGTCAGTTTGCGAAGCAGTAAGTGGCTGAAGGAAATTCCCAATATAACACTTCGGTATTTGGATCATTACGGACATTTTGCATATAACGATCGCGATCAGAAAATCATTATCCACGATCTGAATACTTTGATAAAAGATTAAAAGAAACGACAATCTTCTTGAAAATTGTCGTTTCTATTTTGAAGACTAACCCTAATTTTAATACAAATGCACCCCCTTTTGAGCCAAGGGGGTGCAAAGTCATTTTAGGGGGTGCATTTTTGACTTAGAGGGGTGCAAACCTAAAAACCGTACTGAGAAAAAGGTATAATTTCTGCTTGTAATTTGTTAACCATAAAAGGATTGAGTTTGTATGGAACATGACTTTGCATACCAATTAAAGCCACTTGTTCCAATCTCAAAATAGAAAAACCATTACATTCTTTAACTTGAAAATAGTAATCTCTGAAAGAACCGTATTCCGAGAATCTAATTATAGATTTTTCAAAATCAAAAGTACAAGATAATTCATCAACCTCATTCTTTGTGTTTAGTAAGTTGACGATCTGCTGATTTGATAAATTGGTTTTATATACGAACTTTTTCATTGTGGAATCATAGTTAATAATACCGCCGGTTGTTCGGCTATGATTCTTATATACGGAGTATACGGGGATCACAATCCCCAAGACAAGGGGGATAAGGATTAGAAAAAAGAATAGTGCAAAAAACAAAAAATCCATTACAATCTCTCCTTTTTCTCATTATAGCACAAATCAAGTATGTTTGTAAATAAACGATAAGTGATGTCGCTTTGCTGTGATAAGTGATGCGATGCGTTCTTACCACGCGCCGAAGGCGTGCATCACAGGCAGAGCCTGCATCACGCACGCAGTGCGCATCTCGTTCCGCAGGAACACATCATTCAAAAAAGTCCCTTTTGTCTGGTAGACAAAAGGGACTTTTTTGTTGGCGGAGAAGGAGGGATTTGAACCCTCGATACCCTTTTGGGGTATACACGATT
>CAZLLC010000031.1:0-15672 GCA_964560245.1 uncultured Oscillospiraceae bacterium
GAAGCTGTCACCGAAGGTGACTGATGAGGTGTTCGGCAGGCAGTTGCTTTAAACGAAACTTTTGGCGAAATTTTACTGCGGTAACACCTCATCCGGCCCTGCGGGCCACCTTCTCCTCAAGGAGAAGGCTTTGGTGCTCTAAATTCTGATTTATAGCAACAGTATAAAAGATTTTTATAGGTACAATATGTCCTTCATTCCCTTTTCTGCGCCGATTTCGTACATTCTGCGACACATTACTTGCTGAATATCAAGTAAAGAATTAATAATAATCTCAACATCCAAACATTCTCCTACGCCGAGTTTTTTGCAGATGCGGCAGTTTGCCTGGTAAACCTCGTCATATTTGGACATACAAAAAGATCCGTTTTCAAATTCGCTCTTTATTCCGGGAATTGCATAAGGTTCTTCATACACGCCCCATAATGTTTGGTATACCCGTTCAATATAATCTACAGCCATAATATCTCTCCTTTTTATAGGTATACTAAGTGTACCAAATATATCTATGAACGTCAAGAAAAAAGGTATACCATTGAATATGGGTGATGAATATGAAAAAGACAGAATACATTTCCTTCCGTACAAATGCTGAAATTAAGGAATTGTTGGCAAAGGTTGCCGCAGAGAAAAAATGGAGTATGTCCTTGCTTGTTGAAGACATCATTTTGGAATGGGCAAAGCAGCATCAGGATAAAAAGCAGTAAATATTCACCCTATAACAGCATAAAGGGACTGCCCAGCTTATCTTAATGGCATTGCCTCAGCGAGGGGGCTAAAATGGAGCTGTCTTACAAAGGTAAAACCATCTATTTTGAGCCGTAGTGCCTTGTTTCGTCTAAAACTATACAGATGAAAAACGCCATATTCCTCGTTCTAAGACAATGTCATTTTGCTAAGGGGAAATGGGTGGATTTTCACTGCACCCTTGGCTCCCTCTTTGAGGGAGCTGGCAAAAATCGGCACTTCGGAACCGATTTTTGACTGAGGGAGTGCTGTATCTTATACAGGACACTACGGTAATAATTGAATTTTTTTGGGGTATCTCATAGATTTTGAGATACCCCTTGAATTTGTTATCTATTCTGTTCCAGCCAGATCAGCAGCACCGCAATGTCTGCCGGGCTGACACCGGAGATCCGGCTTGCCTGTCCGATAGAAACCGGGCGGATGTCCGCCAATTTCTGCCGGGCTTCCAGCCGCAAGCCGGCAATAGCTTCATAATCGATCGTTTCAGGTAAAAGTGTGTTTTCCTCTTTCCGGAAGGCTTCCACCTGCTTTTCCTGCCGTTGTAGATAGCCGGCATATTTGATTTGGATCTGCACCTGCTGGGTCACTGCCGGAGAGAGCGCCGGGCGCTGGCTATCAAAGGGGGCAAGATCCTCATAGGTCACATAGGGACGGCGCAGCAGATCTGCCAATCTTGCGGAGTTGCTGACCGGCTGCTCTCCCCTATTTTCCAGCATTTCATTTAGCGCCGGTGAAGTGGGTGTACCGCAAGCCTCCAACCGGGCGATCTCCCGGCGGACAGCTTCATATTTTTCCTCCACCTGCTGCAGCCGTTCCGACGGCACCAAGCCCACTGCCGCACCGATGGCAGTCAGCCGGAGGTCGGCATTGTCCTGCCGGTGCAAAAGTCGGTATTCCGAGCGGCTGGTCATGATCCGGTAGGGTTCTTCCGTACCCTTAGTCACCAGATCATCAATAAGGATACCAATATAGCTGGTGTCCCGTGTCAGGATCATCGGAGGCTTATTTTGAATTTTTAAAGCTGCATTGATGCCTGCCACCAAGCCCTGCGCCGCCGCTTCCTCATAACCGGAAGAGCCGTTAAACTGACCGGCGCCGTAAAGACCCGGCAGCTTTTTATGCTCCAGGGTGGGTAAAAGCTGGGTGGGATCCACGCATTCGTATTCAATGGCATAGGCCGGGCGCATCATTTCCGCCTGCTCCAAACCGGCAATGGTATGCAGCAGCCGCAATTGCACATCCTCCGGCAAGGAGGAGGAAAGACCCTGAATGTACATTTCCTCCGTATCCAGTCCGCAGGGCTCAATAAACAGCTGATGCCGGGGCTTATCGGAAAACCGCTCCACCTTGGTCTCGATGCTGGGACAGTACCGGGGACCAACGCCGGAGATGGTGCCGTCAAACATAGGACTGCGGTGGAAATTCTCCCGGATGATCCGGTGGGTTTCCTCGTTGGTATAGGTCAGGTGGCAAAGCGCCTGATTATGGACAGGTTGCTCTGTCCGGAAGGAAAAAGGCTCCGGGGCTTCATCGCCGGGCTGTACTTCCATTTTTGAAAAGTCGATGCTGCGGCGGTTCACGCGCGGGGGCGTACCGGTTTTGAATCGGCGCAGAGAGAGCCCCAGCTCCCGCAAATTGTCTGCCAAACCGGTAGACGGATGCATTCCGTCCGGTCCGGAGGGGATCACCGCTTCGCCGGTGATGACGGTGCTGTCCAGATAGGTGCCGGTGGCTAAGATCACCGCTTTTGCATCATAAATAGCGCCCAAATGGGTCTGCACACCGGAAACAGCACCGTCTTCCGTCAGGATCTTTGTGATCATTGCCTGCTTCAGCTGCAGGTTTTTTTGCTGCTCCAAGGTGTGCTTCATCACTTCCTGATACTTGCGCCGGTCTGCCTGTGCCCGGAGAGAATGAACGGCAGGACCTTTGCCCTGGTTCAGCATCCGGTACTGAATACAGGCTTCGTCCGCAGCCACACCCATCTGTCCGCCCAATGCATCCAGCTCCCGGACCAAATGACCCTTGCCGGTGCCGCCAATGGCCGGATTACAGGGCATATTGCCTACCGCATCCAGATTGATGGTAAACAGCACCGTCTGCAGACCCAGCCGGGCAGCTGCCAGTGCCGCTTCAATACCGGCGTGACCGGCACCCACCACCGCCACATCAAAGCTGCCTGCCTGATAGGTGGTCATTGGTTTTCCTCCTTCGGCTTTTTTTCCTCCGGGGGCAGCACAAAGGGCTTGCATACCACCTCACAGCGGTTAATGGGCGTGCCCAGTGCGTGGAATTTTTCTTCATAGCCGGTCATAATGCCCACAATGCCGTTTTCGTGGAGATTTCGGGTCAGATTGTTCACCTGCAGACCGCAAACTTCAAATTCTTCCAAAGAATACTCAAACAGGGGCGCGTTATCGGTCTTGAAATGGAATTCTCCGCCGGTCTTGACCACACGGCAGTATTTATCCAAAAAGCCCCGGTGGGTCAGACGCCGCTTGGCGTTTTTCTTTCTGGGCCAGGGGTCGGGGAAATTGATGAACAGCCGGTCGATCTCCTGATGGGCAAAAATATCCTCAATGCAGGCTACATCCATATCAATGTAAAAAACATTGGTAAGACCGGCTTCTTTTGCCTTTTCCATAGCCACCACCATAGCTTCACGGCAGCGCTCCACGGCGATCAGCAGCACGTCCGGGTTAGCGGCAGCAGTCTCGGCGGTGAATTTACCTTTGCCACAGCCTACCTCCACCCACAAAGACGCGCAATCCGGCTTCAGGCTGCGCCAGTTGCCCTTCAGCGCTTCAGGCTCCAGGATCCGGTAGGCGCTGCACTTTTCCATACGGGGCTCTAAATTCCGCATTTTTCTCATTCTCATAAGGAATTCCTCCTGAAATACATTTCTTATGGGATTATAGCAGAAACAAAAGAAACAGTCAATTTCAAGAACGGAAACCCGGTCAACTTTTTATTGACTCCCTATGGATCAGCATTTATACTGTAAATATACGGAAAAATCAAAGCAATCAAAGGAGGGGTAAAATGTATCGGCAAAACCTGAAAAAATGGCTGTCTTTTGTTCTGTGTATCGCGGTGCTGCTGTCTTGTATGACCGGGCTCCCCGCAGAAGCCGCAGGATCTGAATCGTCCTTTCAAATTCATTTTATTGATGTAGGACAGGCGGATGCCGCGCTGATCGTATGTGACGGGCAGGCTATGTTGATCGACGGCGGCAATGTGGCGGATTCCCAAATTATGTACAGTTATATGCAGAAGATGAACATCAGCCATCTGGAGTATGTTATAGGCACCCACGCCCACGAGGATCATATTGGCGGCATTGCCGGCGCACTGCAGTATGTGCAGTCTGTGGGAACGGTATACTGCCCGGTCGAATCCTACACCGGCAGTGCGTTTCCTAAATTTGTGACCGCTGTTCAAAACCACGGAAAAACCATTCAGATCCCTACGGTCGGGACTACGTTTTCACTGGGCAGCGCCCTGTGTAAGATCATTGCGGTGAATACCCCCAGCGATGATGTAAATGACAGCTCTATCGTTATGCGCATCACCTACGGCAACAATTCCTTTATGTTCACCGGCGATGCGGAGCTGCCTGTTGAGACATTCCTGCTGGATAGCGATGAAACCTTGAAATCAGACGTTCTGAAGGTGGGTCACCACGGCTCCGCGTCTTCTACCAGCTATCTGTGGCTGCGGGAGGTCGATCCGGATTACGCGGTGATCTGTGTGGGCGAAGATAATGAGTACGGTCATCCTACAGAAACGGTGCTCAGCCGTCTGCGTGATGCGGAGGTGAAAACCTACCGCACGGATATGCAGGGCGATATCGTCTGCAGCTCTGACGGCACCGATATTACCTTTACGGTTGCCCGCAATCCGGATGCTGACACCTTCGGCGGCATTGGAAGCAACAGCACGGTTGCCCCCGATGACCCCAAGCAGATCGTGGACGAGGCCTATGGTCTGGCGGACAATGCCTCCTTGTCCTATACTGCCACCCTGACCGGCAAGGTGACCCGGATCAATACGCCGTTCAGCGCGGCGGATAACAACACCGTTACGGTGACAATGACGGTTACCGGTCGGGAGAATTACCCTATTTTGTGCTTCAAAATGTCCGGACCCGGTGCCGATCAGCTGGAGGTCGGCAGCATTATTACCGTGGTGGGCATAATAAAAAAGTATGTATCCTCCTCCGGCTACAGCACCGTAGAGTTTTATTATCCAAGTCTGATCGACTGGAAATCAGAGGCTTCTGTTGACGGATCCTCCGATACGGTCAGCGCCACAGCGGCAACAGCGGTAAAGCTCAACACTCCCTACAAGCTGGCGCTGGACCGGAACGGCGTCAAGTATTACTTTACCGGCGAAACCGACAGCGTTTCCTACTATCTGGCAGCATCCACCGATGCCGCGGCTGCGGTCACGGTTTACCTGGAGGGTACGACGGACAGCTACCGGCTGTATTTTTATAAAAGCGGCGTAAAAACCTACATCCGTCTGTACGAACGGACGGCCGGCACAGCCAACAACGGAAAACCCAACCTGCAGCTGACCACAGCCGTGCCTGCAGAAAGCTACCGTTTTGACCCGGAACTGAAGACCCTTGTGTACACCAAGGATTCCAACAACAGTTACTATATGGGTACTTACAGCAATTACACCAATATCAGAGCCTCCAACCTCTATTATGTATCCGGCAGCAATTTCTCCAATGTGGATATAAGCCAGTTTCCTGTCCGTTTTTACGAGGAACTGGAAGAACTGACTGTTAAAACACAACCTTCCGATATAATTATAAGGTATGGCGCAACTGCCCCGTTCACCGTTGCCGCAACCGGCACCGGTCTGACCTACCAGTGGCAGTACCGTACCTCCTCCACCGACAGCTGGAAGAATGTATCTGCAGCCAGCGGCAAGACTGCAAGTTATTCCCTGACCGCAGCAATCCGCCACAATGGCTATCAGTACCGTTGTGAGGTGACCGACAGCGCAGGAAATGAGATCTATACCAAGGTCGTAAACCTGTATGTGTTGGGCATCAAGACCCAGCCAGCGAGCAACGCGGTCAAGGCTGGTGCAACCGCCAGGTTTACCGTGGCAGCTACAGGCAATGGCTTGACTTATCAGTGGCAGTACCGTACATCCTCCTCCGGAAGCTGGAAGAATGTATCTGCAGCCAGTGGCAAGACCGCAAACTATTCTCTGACCGCAGCAACCCGCCACGACGGTTATCAGTACCGTTGTGAGATCACGGACAGTGCAAACAATACGGTTTACACCGACACCGTCACCTTGAATGTACTGGGCATCAAGACCCAGCCAGTGAGCAACGCGGTCAAGGCTGGTGCAACCGCCAGGTTTACCGTGGCAGCTACAGGCAATGGCTTGACTTATCAGTGGCAGTACCGTACATCCTCCTCCGGAAGCTGGAAGAATGTATCTGCAGCCAGTGGCAAGACCGCAAACTATTCTCTGACCGCAGCAACCCGCCACGACGGTTATCAGTACCGTTGTGAGATCACGGACAGTGCAAACAATACGGTTTACACCGACACCGTCACCTTGAATGTACTGGGCATCAAGACCCAGCCAGTGAGCAACGCGGTCAAGGCTGGTGCAACCGCCAGGTTTACCGTGGCAGCTACAGGCAATGGCTTGACTTATCAGTGGCAGTACCGTACATCCTCCTCCGGAAGCTGGAAGAATGTATCTGCAGCCAGCGGCAAGACCGCAAACTATTCTCTGACCGCAGCAATCCGCCACGACGGCTATCAGTACCGCTGCAAGATCACGGATACTTATGGCAATGTGATCTATACCAATATAGTCAAATTGACTGTCAAGAAATAACCTCAAAAAGCCCACCGACCGGTGGGCTTTTGCATATATAAAAAATGAACACATTTGCCGCTAAATTAGAATTTAGCGCACTATCAAAATACGCACAAGCTAAAGGCTCCCCTTGTCAGGGGAGCTGGCAGCCGATCAGGCTGACTGAGGGGTAGTTTCTCTCCCTCCGTCTTCGCCTACGGCGACGCTTCGCTTACCCTCATCAGAGGGAGGTTTTGGCGCGGTGTTATTCGTATGCTAAGTAATAATTTGTAATTCGTAATTTATAATTAATAATTAAAAAAATCAGGGCCGAAGCCCTGATTTTTTGTAAATTACATATTGGGGTTGGTCAGAGTCTGGAAGGTGGTCCAGCCGGCGGCTTCGATTGCGCTGACGCACTGGTCGTACAGATCGCTGTCGCCCATCAGGCACAGAACCTGGTTGTCCTTCACAGCAACCAGCGCATTGCCGGGCTGTACGCAGACCCACTGCAGCCAGTCGATGCTGTCAACAAAATCCTGAGCAACAGTCTCAGCATTGGCAGCATCCTCCACAGTAACGATGTTCAGACCGTAAGCCACGCTCATCATCATAGGAGCAAAGCTCACACCGCTGACGATGCCTTCGTCGGAGGACAGACCAACGGAAGCGGCAAAGTACTCGTCCTTTTCAATACCCATGATCATATAAGCATCGGGTACTTCCAGAGTCATATTAGCCAGCAGAGCATCCAGCGCAGCCTTGTCGCTGTCAGCGATCTCGCCTACTACCACGGGTTCGGGAACATACTCAGCCAGATCGGCAGTGATTTCCTGGAAGCAGGTGTCCATAGCGGCATAGCCGTTCAGGAACTCCTCAGCGATTTCACCGTAGTAGCCGGCAGTGTAGCCGGTGCCGTCTGCCAGTTCCACATACATAGAACCGTTTGCTTCGCCCTCAGCGTAAACATCTGCGCCGTTGAGCTCGATCAGACCGGAGGTCTCAAAAGCAGTCACAATGGCGGTCATTGCGTCTGCGCTCAGGTCGCCGACCTTGCGGATCTCGCCCTGATAGTCCACATACAAAGTGCCGTCTTCATTGGGCATAGCGGTCAGGTACTTTACGTTTTCGTAGTCCTCGCCGTAGGACAGGGCGAAGTAGGTAAAGCCGCTGCTCAGGTCGCCGGTGTTTTCGCCACCTTCAGCCTCGGGCTCGGTGGTGGTTTCCTCTGCAACAGGCTCGGTGGTAGTCTCCTCTACCACGGGCTCAGTGGTGGTTTCTGCGTTGTTGTTGCCGCCGCAGGCTGCAAGGCTCATGAGCATTACAACTGCCAGCAAAAGTGCAATGATCTTCTTCATTTTTCTTTCTCCTTTATTATTATGGTCACTTATCGGACACCGCGGGTCATTATACAGGAAGTTACCTGAAAAAGCAAGAGAAATACCTGTGTATTTTACAATTTGTTTTCCTTTTTGGAAAAACAATGTAAAAATTGCCCGATATACAATCCCTTTTTCAGTTATAAGAGCTTGCCGTCAGTGGAAACCGTCACCACCTGCCAGGGCAGCAGCTTGCCGCTGTTTTTTAAGGCATTCTTCGCCGCAAACTCAATACCGCCGCAGCAGGGTACTTCCATCCGCACTACCGTAATGCTGCGAATATCGTTGTTTGCGATGATGGCGGTCAGCTTTTCCGTGTAATCTGCCGGATCCAGCTTGGGGCAGCCGATCAGGGTCACCCGACCACGGATAAAATCCTGATGGAAATTTCCGTAGGCGTAGGCGGTGCAGTCGGCAGCGATCAAAAGATCGGCTCCGTCAAAATAAGGGGCGTTTACCGGCACCAGCCGCAGCTGTACCGGCCACTGCCGGAGCTGACTGCTCTGTTTTACCGGTGCTTGCACAGAATTTTGATGCAGCTGCATCACACGCGTACCGGGACAGCCGCCCCCCTTTTGGGCTTTTGCCCGTTGGACCGCTTCAGCGTCATAGGCAGGCGCGTCCTTTTCTATAAAGGTAATGGCCTCCACCGGACAGGCAGGCAGGCAATCGCCCAAGCCGTCGCAGTAATCCTCCCGCAGCAGCTTTGCTTTGCCATCCACCATACCAATGGCCCCTTCGTGACAGGCATGGGCGCAAAGACCGCAGCCGATGCATTTTTCTTCATCAATGGAGATAATTTTCCGGATCACGCCACACCCTCCTTTTCCTTTTTCTGCTGCGCGGCAATTTCCATCATCCGCTCGTACATTTCATCACCCACGCACTGCCGGGCATATTTGCACCACTGGACACAGGTCAAGGTGTCGTTGTAGGCAATAAAGCCGCAGTTTTCACAGGCCATTTGGGTATCAATGGAAAAAAGCTCAATAATACTGCCGCATTGGGGGCATACTTTTTCGTGAATAGTGGGCGTACTGGGTTTGCCCTGACATCCTTCAAAGATCATACTTGTTCCTCCTTAAATCTCCTTGTTTTTTCTTGACTTTATGTATACAGTATACTATACTGACAACAATAAGTCTGTTGAATTTTCAACAAAAGGAGGGTCCTATGAAAGAATTTTTGCCGATCATACACCGCTGCAGCCTTTTTGACGGCATTGCGCAGCAGGACCTGACCGGGCTTTTAAGCTGTATGGGCGGACGGTGTGTCTGTTATAAAAAAGGAGAAACGGTTTTTCAGGAGGGCGACCCTGCCCACCTGATCGGCGTGGTGCTCACCGGCGGTGTGCAGCTGATGCGGCAGGATTACTACGGCAACCGAAGCATTCTTGCCCAGATCGATCCGCTGCAGCTTTTCGGGGAATCCTATGCCTTTTCCGGCGCGGAGGGGCTGCCGGTCAGTGTGCTGGCAAAAGCAGATTCTCAAATATTACTGCTGGATAGCCGTCGGTTGTCAAACTGCTGCTCCAACGCCTGCGATTTTCACAACCGGGTGATCCAAAATCTTCTGCACCTGGTGTCTCAAAAAAATCAATTGCTGCATCTGAAGCTGCAGATCGTCTCCCAGCGCTCCACAAGGGAAAAGCTGATGGCTTATCTGCTCCATCAAGCCAAAGCAGCAGGCAGCCACAGCTTTACCATTCCTTATGACCGGCAGGGCTTGGCTGATTATCTGGAGGTCGACCGCAGCGGTCTTTCTGCCGTGATCAGCACTTTGCGGCAGGAGGGGATCCTGGAAAGCGAAAAAAATCATTTCCGTTTGTTAAGGTAACCGGGGATTACAACAGAATTTACCGTCTTTGTGACTTTCTCACAGAAGGGGCTGTAAATCTGTGGTATAAATAAAAAAATCAATCAAGGAGGAAACAATTATGAAATATGTATGTGACGTTTGCGGCTGGGAATACGACGAAGAGCTGGGCTATGCCGAAGGCGGTATTGCCCCCGGCACCAAGTGGGAGGATGTTCCCGAGGATTTTGAATGTCCCCTTTGCTCCGTGGGCAAGGATATGTTCAGCTAAGAAATTCATATCGACCGTAATGCGGACACCCCCTTAAACGAGGGTGTCCGCATTTTTCCATCGGTGAGAAACAACTGTCCCGCACCGGGAAATGAACCGCTAAATTTTACCTGATCATTAGCAAAAAACAGTTGCTTTTTATGCCCAGTGGTGATATTATACATATTGAAGATGTGCACGGCTTTTGTTTTTGTAGAATTAAACAAAAACCGTTTTGTCTTTTTACCCACAGGTCAAAGCAGCAGATACTGCTTTGATTTGCTTTATCTTTAGGAAAAGGAGTAATTGCAATGGCTGAAACCATTCTGCAGCTTCGTGGGATCACCAAGGTTTTCCCCGGTGTAAAAGCGCTCGACAATGTGCAGTTTGATCTGAAGGCCGGCGAGGTCCACGCCTTGATGGGCGAAAACGGTGCCGGTAAGTCCACGCTGATGAAAATTCTGACCGGCATATATCCCAAAGACGGCGGAACCATCGAGTATTTCGGAGAAGAAATTGAGATCAACAGCCCTAAAGATGCACAAGACAAAGGCATTTGTATTGTACATCAAGAATTGAACTTGATGCAGCATCTAACAGTGGCAGATAATATCTATATCGGTCGTGAGCCGTGCAAGGGTCCCTTTGTGGATCAGGCAAAGCAGAACAAGACTACTCAGGAGCTACTGGATAAGCTGCACCTGAGCATAGATCCCAAAGCCGTGGTCAGAACCCTGTCTGTTGCAAAACAGCAGATGGTTGAGATTGCAAAAGCATTGTCTTACAATAACACCAAGCTGCTGATTTTGGACGAACCTTCTGCCGTTCTGACAGATACGGAGATTGATGATCTGTTCACTTTTGTGGAACAACTGAAAAAGACCGGTGTCGGTATTATTTACATATCCCACAGAATGGATGAACTGAAGCGGATCTCTGACCGTGTCACCATTATGCGCGACGGTCAGTATGTAGATACTTTGATCACTGCAGAGACGGATGTTGCTGAAGTCGTCCGCCTGATGGTTGGCCGTACAATCTACGAAGAACCCAAAACCCAGTCTGCCGTACCTGCAGATGCACCTGTGATACTGGAATGTGAGAATCTAAAATCTATCGATGTTAAGAATGTGTCCTTTAATCTGAAGAAGGGCGAAATCTTAGGCTTCTCCGGATTGATGGGTGCGGGTCGGACGGAAACTATGCGGCTTCTGTGCGGTGCAGACAAAATGGATTCCGGCACGATCCGGATCAATGGCAAGCAAGTCAATATCCGTTCTCCCAGAGATGCGGTTAAGCATGGTATTGGCTACCTTTCTGAGGACCGCAAGCGCTATGGTCTGTGTTTGGGTCTTTCCATTACGGATAATACGGTGATGCCCAGCCTGGACCGTTTGGGCAAGGGCTTGCTGATCAACGAAAAAATGTTTGATGCACGCTCCGAGGAGTACATTGAAAAAATCCAAACAAAGACGCCCTCTACCCGGGCAAAGGTAGGTAGTCTTTCCGGTGGCAACCAGCAGAAGGTTGTTATTTCTAAGTGGCTGCTCCGAAACTGCGACATCCTGATCTTTGATGAACCCACCCGCGGTATTGATGTGGGCGCCAAAAGCGAGATCTACAAGCTGATGAATCAGCTTGCAGCGGAAGGTAAATCCATCATTATGATCTCTTCCGATATGCCAGAATTGCTGCGTATGTCCGACCGGATCGTGGTTATGTGCGAAGGCCGCAAGACCGGTGAACTGGATATTGCGGAAGCAACACAGGAAAAAATTATGACATTTGCAACCAATAGATAAGTGGGGTGTTTTATTATGGGAAAAACTGCAACTGCCGGTGCCCGTCTGGGCACAAAGAAATTGGATATGCAGAAGCTGCTGGCACCGCTGGCACTGATTATTCTGTACATCTTCTTCTCTATCTTCGGTGAAAACTTCTTCACATGGGATACTGCGGAAAACATTCTTCAGGCATCCTACTATATCGGCTTTATGGCCTTTGGCGTTACCTTTATTATTATTACAGGCGGCATTGACCTGTCCCTTGGCACAGTTATGATGTGTTCTGCACTTTTGGGTGGCTATTGCTTCAAGGTGCTGCACCTGCCTATGATCATCTGCCTTTTTGTAACCTTGCTTACCGGTATGATCTTCGGTCTGATCAACGGCGTGCTTATCGCCAAGCTGAAGCTGCCTCCCTTTATTGCAACTTTGGGCACACAGATGATGTCCAGCGGTCTTGGTTCTATCCTGACCAAGGTGCAGGCTCAGACCTGGCCCCCTGCCAGCGATCCTGATGGCGGTTGGTTTAAGAAGATTTTTGTGCGTGAAAAGCTGTTTGACATTCTGCCTGTAGGCGCGGTGTGGCTGCTGGCGTTCTTTATCATTGCGGCACTGATCCTGCACAAGACCAAGCTGGGCCGTTACTTCTATGCCATTGGCTCCAATGAAGAGGCTGCCCGTTTGTCCGGCATTGATGTTGATAAGTGGAAAATCTGCGCATATGTTCTGTCCGGCTTCTTTGTAGGTATGGCAGCACTGTTCTATGCAGCTGTTTACTCTACTATTACCCCCGGTACCGGTGCAGGTCAGGAAATGCACGGTATTACCGGTGTTATCATTGGTGGTACCTCTATGGCTGGCGGTTCCGGTACTATGGTTGGTACACTGATCGGTGTGTTCATTATGTCTACACTAAAGACCGGCCTGTCTGCCTGCGGTCTGCAGGCACCGTGGCAGACCTTCTTTACCGGTCTTGTGGTCATTGGTGCGGTTCTGCTGGACATCTACCGTACCAAAGTCGCTTCCCGCGTCAAAAAGTCCTGATTTATCCATTTTGAATAAGTGCGCGCAATACGTGTGCTTAGAATAAAAAATTTTTAGGAGGAAACAAAAATGAAGAAACTCATCGCATTGCTTCTGGCTATGGTAATGGTTCTGGGCCTGGTCGCCTGTGGCGGCAACAGCGGCACTGAAGAAACCACCACTGAGCCCGTAGCAGAAAACAACGAAGGCAACGATGTTGCCGAAACCACCGAAGGCGAAGAAAATTCCGAAACCCTGTACATCCCGGTTATGGCAAAGGGCTTCCAGCATCAGTTCTGGCAGGCTGTTGCCAAGGGCGCTGAAGATGCAGCTGCTGAGCTGGGCGTAGAAATCTACTTCGACGGTCCCGCTTCTGAGACAGAGATCCAGGCTCAGGTTGATATGGTCAACAAGGAACTGGCAAAGAATCCCAAGGCCATCGCCCTGGCTGCTCTGGATACCGAGGCTGTTGCTGACATTCTGGATGAGTGCGCAGAGAAGAACATCCCCGTTATCGGCTTTGACTCCGGTGTCCCCGGCGACACCTCCGGTGCTGTTAAGGCTACCGCTTCCACCAACAACGAGAATGCTGCCGCTATTGCTGCTGAGAAATTCGGCGAGCACGAGGATCTGGTCGCTGCTATGCAGGCTGCTACCGTGGAGAACCCCATCATCATCGCTTGCCTGTCTCAGGATGCTGTTTCCGCTTCTGTTACCGGCCGTACTACCGGCTTCGTTAACAAGATGAAGGAAATCGCTGCTCAGTACGGCACTGTTGCTGTTACCGGTCACGACAAGTGGGTTGAGGGCGATGCCGCTGCCGCCTCTATCATTATCGAGGTTTCTATCTCTGCCACTACTGAGGCTACCGACGTTCAGAACGCTGCTAACACTCTGCTGGCAAAGAGCAATCTGAAGGCTATCTTCTGCTCCAACGAAGGTGTTGTCACTGGCTTCCTGGCTGCTACCGCAGATGGCGAAGAACTGGCTGATGGCGGCAAGTACGCCGACCTGATCGTTGCTGGCTTCGACGCTGGCTCTGCTCAGAAGAATGCTATTCGTGAGGGCTGGTTCTATGGCTCTGTCACTCAGGATCCCTACCACATTGGCTACTACGCTGTTGAGATGGCTGTTGCCGCTGCCAACGGTGAAGAAGTTGCTGATAAGGATACCGGTGCTCAGTGGTATAACGCTGAGAACATCGATGACGATGATATCGCTCTGCTGGTTTACGACTAATCCTTAATCGCAACCGTTTTTTAACAGAATGGAAAAGCTCAGGACCTCGGTCCTGAGCTTTTTAAATTAATAATTGACAATATGAATTTTGATTTATATTTCATAAGCCAAATCAGATTTTAGTGTACTATCGAAATGCGCACAAGCTAAAAGCTCCCCTTGTCAGGGGAGCTGGCAAAAATCGGCACTTTGGAACCGATTTTTGACTGAGGGGTAGTTTCTCTCCCTCCGTCTTCGCTGCGCTCAGCCACCTCTCTGCGGCGACGCTTCGCTTACCCCTCATCAGAGGGAGGCTTAACTTAGTGACATTGCCGTCCCCGGGTGTCCGAAATACAAAATTTTGCGCTTTTTCATATTATATAGTCTGATAACATTGTACTACAAAAAGCAGGTGAGGACAAGTCCCACCTGCTTGCGTATCTGTGTTGCCGCTATTTTTAATCGTCCCGGTCTTTTTCCCAATGTAGGATCTGTCCGGTGGCGGCATCGATCACATAATCATACTCCCGGTTGTCCGCTTCAAATTCCACTTCCCACAATAATTTACCCCGTTCGGCGTCCAATTCGCTTTCCAGCTTTCGAACCTGCGACACTGTCAGCCCGGCGTGCTCCAGGGCGAGGCGCTCTGCCTCAGCCGCGGTCAGCAACGTCACGGCTTCTGTTGTTGAAGGCTCTGTGGCTGCCGGCTCTGTGGTTGCTGGCTCTGTGGTTACCGGCTTTGTGGTTGCTGGCTCTGTAGTTACCGGCTCTGTGGTTACCGGCTCTGTGGTTGCTGGCTCTGTAGTTACCGGCTCTGTGGTTACCGGCTTTGTAGTTGCCGGTTCTGTAGGTGCAGGTTCTGTAGCTGCCGGCTTTTCTGCAGTTGCGGCTGGGATCTTCACAGGGTCGTATTCCTTATCCCGCTCCAGGATCTGCCCTGTTTCGGCGTGAATGGTATACTCATACGACCAGTCGCCGCTGCGGAATTCAATGTCCCATTCCGGTATAAGCTCATCTGTGTCATACTGGATGCGCAGACCGGTTACCTGATCCTGGGTCAGAGCCGCATCCTCCAGTGCTATGGCTTGCGCATCCCCGGCTGTCAGCACAGCGGTGGTTGTTGCTGATTGTGTGCCATACTCTGATTTCTGCGGAACAGCAGAGGCCGTTCCGGTCAGCAGCAGGGCGGCAATCACAACGGGTGCAATCAATCGAATACTCATTGTCGTCCTCCTTTATGTAGAATATGGTTAAAAAAAGCGGGGAGATCCTGAGATCTCCCTGCTTCATTTCTGTTTTCAGATCAGCCTGCAGGGAGCATTATGCTCGGTGCGAAGTTGATTGTGCAATTACTTGAAGTAACGGTTCAGCAGACCCTGCAGCGCCTTACCGTGCCGGGCCTCGTCCCGGGCCATCTCGTGGACGGTGTCGTGGATGGCGTCCAGGCCGTTCTTCTTGGCGCAGATGGCGAGATCCGTCTTGCCCTGGGTTGCGCCGAACTCGCAGTCAACACGCCATGCCAGGTTTTCCTTGGTGGAGGCCTTCATGTTGGGCTCCAGGGTGCTGCCCAGCAGCTCGGCGAACTTGGCGGCGTGTTCAGCCTCTTCGTAGGCTG
>CAZLLC010000032.1:0-15324 GCA_964560245.1 uncultured Oscillospiraceae bacterium
AACGGGGATTAGAGAACATATTGGCAGTACCCCACAGACACTTGATGCCGGTTTGCTGCATCTTTTCCAAAATATAATCGGTAATTTCATCCAGGCGGCGGTTGGTTTCCTTAATATCATCTGCTTCGGGAACGATGTCCACATCGTGGAAGCAGAAATATTCGATGCCCAGCTTCTGCATAAACTCAAAGCCTGCATCCACCTTTGCCCTGGCATGCTCCATGGTGCCGGGTACTGCGCCAAAGCTTTTATTGGCGGTATCACGGCCAAACATATCGGTGCCGCCGGCGCACAGATTGTGCCACCAGGCCATTGCAAAGGGCAGGTGCTCCTTCATAGGCTTGCCCATAATGATCTGCTCAGGGTTATAAAACTTAAATGCCAAAGGATTGGTAGATTCAGGACCCTCATAGGGGATCACAGGAATGTTTTCAAAATACATATTTATTCCTCCTTATTGAATTTCAGGAAACAGCGTCTTCAACGGGGGATAGATCTTCTTAAACTGCTGATAACGGGCTTCATATTTTTGAACCAGCGCCGGTTCGGGCTCTACCGTGGATGCCACGGCACACAGCTTGCTACAGCAGTCTTTCACATTTTCATATGCGCCACAGGCAACCATGGCCAGCATGGCGCCGCCCATACCGGGTCCCTGTTCAGACACCGGCACTTCCAGTGTGCAATTTAGGACATTGGCAATGATCCGCTTCCACAAGGGCGATTTTGCACCGCCGCCGCAGATCTTGGACCGCTGGATCTCAATACCCAGACCTTTCGCCACTTCCACAGAATCCCGAATGGCAAAGGCTACGCCCTCCAGCACCGCCTGCACCAGATCTGCCCGGGTGGTATCCATAGTCATACCGATAAAGCAGCCTCTTGCATCGGTATCGTTGATGGGGCTGCGCTCACCCATAAGGTAAGGCAGGAAAAATACATGATTTTCTCCCAGCTTTTCTTCTTGGATGGCAGCCTGCTCTGCATGATGATCCGTTGTTCCTAAAATATCCTCCAGCAGCCACTTGTTACAGGAGGCAGCACTGAGCATACAGCCCATCAGATGCCAGCCCCCATCGGCGTGGGCAAAGGCGTGAAGTCCGTTGCTTTCATCCACACCGAAGCTTTCTGAGGAGATGAATACGGTGCCGGAAGTACCCAGGCTGATATTACAGCCCCCTTCTGCCACCACGCCGGTGCCTACAGCAGCCGCTGCATTATCCCCTGCGCCTGCGACAACCTTTACATTTGAGGGGATGCCCAAAAGCTTTGCCAACTCCGGCTTTACTGTTCCAATGCTTTCATAGCTTTCAAAAAGCTTCGGCATTTGTTCTTCAGTAATGCCGCATAAGTCCAGCATTTCTTTACTCCAGCATTTATGCTCCACATCCAGCAGAAGCATACCGGAGGCATCGGAATAATCGCAGCTGTGGACGCCGGTAAGAATATAGTTGATGTAATCCTTGGGGAGCATAATCTTGGCAATGCGCGTAAAATTTTCCGGTTCATTTTCCCGCATCCAAAGGAGCTTCGGCGCAGTGAAGCCGGCAAAGGCAATATTGGCTGTCCACCTCGACAGCTTTTCTTTGCCGATCTCATTATTCAGATAATCCACCTGTTTGGCGGTTCTGCCATCGTTCCAAAGGATCGCCGGACGGATCACCTGATCCGCTGCATCCAGCACCACCAAGCCGTGCATCTGTCCGCCTGCACCGATGCCCTTGACCAAGCTTGCATCAAATCCGGTTAAAAGCTCCGGAACGCCCTCCAGCAGCGCCTTTTTCCAAAGCTGGGGGTCTTGCTGACTCCAGCCCGGTTTTGGAAATTCCAAAGGATACGCTTTTGTGACCGTATTGCAGATCGTACCGCTTTCGTCCATCAGCAAAAGCTTCATTGCCGATGTGCCCAGATCGATACCGATAAAAAGTCTCATAATGAGTTCTCCTTTTTTCATAATACCACATAAAGCGATATTGGGTAGCACCGTATTATGATGCTACCCAGTTATCATATCAGCTTAGAACCACTTGTCGTAGAGATTGGAAATATCATTGGATTCATAAACCTTGGTATTACCAAAATAATCTGCCCATTGCTTAAACTCTGCCTTATATGCATCGATCAGCTCTGTGCTTGTATTATAGCTGTAGCACTCTATAAACAAATACAGCGTAGAGAGTTTTTCTGTTGCAATACGCTCCAGATAGGACTGATAAAGGTCAGGATCTGTTTCCTTCAAGGGCTCGATCTTTGCTTCTGCCTGATCATAGCAATCCAGCCACTGCTTCAAAATATCCTTGGGCCAGTATTTTTCATCTGTCAGGCTCAGGTAGATGGTAGAATTTCCGCTCATTTCCTGATGCTCTTTGTTATACTCGGTCAAAAGCCGCAGCTGATCAAAAACCTCTCTCATTTCGGGTGCTGCAGGGCCAAAATAACCTTCAAAGAATTTATCGATGAGCTCTGCGGGATTCTGATCAACATCCCACATCAACTTACTGCAAACATAGTCCTTCAAAATAGACCAGCCGGTCAGTGCACCCGTTTCATCCTTTTGACGCTGATCAAACAGGTAATAGGCATTACACTCGGCAGCCATCCGGTAGTTTTCAGCAAAGGAATCAAAGCAGTCATAGGGTGCAAAATAGTTGAAGAAGTTGGTGCTGTAGAACCACAGGTACAGATTTCCGTTTGCCAGATCGCCCCAGGACTTCAGGTTGTTGTAGTACTCCTGGTTGAAAGAGTCGGTGATGGGCTTGTAGTAGTCCATCCGGATGGGCGCCAGCATACAGTACACACCGTCGTCCATCTGAATGCCACCATTGGCCTCATATTTTCCGGTCTGCTCATTATAGGTTGCCGGAGCGGCTTCGTAGGCGTTATAGGCAAAGAACACGATTCTTAAGTCGCGGGCATAGGGCTTACCTTCTTCTGTTTCAAACCACTGCCGCACCATTGCGTTCAGATCGTTCAGGAACAAAATGACCGTAGAGGACAGTGCGCCATACTTCTCGGTCATAGCATTACAAGCATCACAGTTGCAGTAGTCAGAATTATCCTCAATGGTAAAGGTAATACCACTTCTGTCAGTTGTCTGGATCAAGGCATCCTTCGTAGTGGCAAAGCATGCCTCCAGCATTTTCTGGTATTCAGTTTCATCGCCGTGTGCTGTATAGCACAGCTGTGTCTGGGCAGTATTGTACCAGTTAGCATTTACATCCTCAGAATCCTTCACATACTGGAAAGAGTTATGCGCCCAATAGTTTTTCACGAATATAAAATTCTCAGTCAGTGTTCTTTCACGCAGACGGTAAAGTGCCTGGGTGCTGCTTTCTACCACCGCATCGGATGCCACTCTGATCGGAAAGTCCGGAATATCGGTCAGCGCTAAATTATACAGCGGAACCTGTGTCAAACCCTTTGTAAGGGTATAGCAATCCTCGGCAAAGTAATCAAAGCCTACCAGGATCTCCAGCAGCTCATATGCAGCATACAGACTGCCGTAATCGCTGCCGCCGATCAGATACAGATCATCGTTTTTGGTGATGATCTTATAGCCGTCTGTACCCAGCTCTTCAGAGGAATAGAGAATATCCGTATCCTGCAGCAAAGTGGTCTCGCCAATGGAGATGAACTTTCCTTCTCCGTTTGCTTCGCTATCCGTAACCACCGGGATGCTCACACCCGTGGCTTCGGAAAAGAACTTGCTCAAATCGGAGGAGGCAATTCGCAACATACCGCTGGCTTCTGCAGGAATAACGATCTGATACTCCGTAGTGCCATTATCGGCAAGATACTGGCCGTCAACCACGGAATAGCCGTCACTGACAGTATTGTCCGGGTTGTTGGAACAGCCGACGCAGCCCAAAACCATACTGAGAATAAAAATCAAAATGATACTCTGGCGAAATTTGGTCATTATTTCTCACCTCTTACATCAATTTCATAGGAAGTAAAACCGTAATTGCCATCTTCATCAAAGGCCATATACCGCACACTGTAAACACCTGCCATAGTTGCCTCAAAGGCGCCATTTTCGGTCTTTACGCTATTGCCCTGCGGATCAAATACATAGGCAAAAATACTGCATTCCTGGGTAATGTTGTCGGTAGCCTCTGCAACCGCAAGCTTCACTGTATCGCCGGTTTTGGCAGTTTCTTTGTGGTCAAGCAGGGTTACAGCAGGACCTTCAACATCCTTTGCAGTAACGGCGTACACATAGTAATCGGTTTTGCCCGCGCCGTCCTGAATCACATACTGGATCACATAATCACCGTATTGATCCACTGTAAAGGTATAATCCTTTGTGGCATCCTGTGTGCCGTCAAGAACAACGCCGTCATCATCTGTTACATAAGCCCCGCTGGGATCTGTTACATCCAGTGTCAAAACGGAAGTGGGTTCCAGTGTATCGTAGGCAAATGCGCCGGTCAGGGTGATCTTTTCGCCCTTACCCCGGTCACCGGACTTGGTGTCCACAAAAATCTGAGGCGCGAACCGGTCTACCGTGGCGTTATTCAAAGTCTGTCCATTCAGATTGTTGACCACCAGCTGGGAAGCTCCCGAAACCTCTTCCACCACAACACTGAACCGGGCAACGGTATCCGTAAAGCCGGTAAATTCACTGCCGTCCAGGAATTGTTTCACATTCAGTTCAATGTCTGCCTCCGGCGTGACCATACGGGTATCGTTAAAGAATTCCAGGGAGAAATTCTTGTTCATCCCATCAAAGGAGGATGCCAGGATCGTCTGAGCACCGTCATTGACGCTGAAGGTAGCGCCGTCAGCGGTCCGGTTATAGGACAGCTTGACCTGCTTGCCGGTTACAATATCGGTCAAATAGATATGGACCTTGTTATAAGCATTCTGCTCGCCCACCTGGAAGGAGAAGGTCAGCTGCTTCACCTGAACGAAATTCACAAAATCCAGTTGCGTGTCTTCGCTCACTTCATAGGTGATGTTGCCGGTATCGGCTTGCGCTGTTGCGGAGCCGGTGGATGCCACAAAGTACTTGCTCAGATCCAGATCGCCGGTATAGCCCACATCCACAACCGTGACTTCATAGGCTTTTTCGCACACATTCCCATCCACACTCAGGCGGTAGGTCACAGTGGCATTTCCCGCCGTTTCGGGAACATAGTTGCCGTCTTCAATTTTCCGTTCCTCTTTGCCGGCTTCCGTGACATAGATTTCCATATTGGTCAGGACACCTGCGCCGGAGGAGAAATCATATCCAAACAGCTCGGGGAGCTGACAGGTTGCACCCAGAATAAAATATTCCGGAACGCCTACATTGTCATACACCTGGGGCTGCGCTGTATGATTGGCTTTTACGGTAAAGGTTTTTACCACAGTGGAAATATAATCCTGCACCGTAACGGTAATTTCCCAGTCTCCGTCCACCATGGGGATAAAGGAAAGGGTCTGCGGATCCACTTCCACTTCCTCACCGGAGGACAAATTCTTTGCTTTTATGCTATAGGACACATTTCCGGAAGCATCCGTATGCTCGATGCCGGAGATCACCTTCACAGCTGTGCCGGTATCGGTTTCGGCTGCCATATCCAGCAGCTGTACCTGCAAGCCGTCACCCACCACAGCCGGAACACTGACACATTTTGTGGCAACATTGCCGCAGCCGTCTTCGGCTGTATATTCAATGACATACTCGCCTTCCTTGGTCGGTGTAAACGCACCGCTGTCCAATGTGACATTCACGGGATTTTCGGAATAGTACTTGTAATACACCGATGTGACTGTGGGAACTTTTCCATCGTATCCGTCGACTGCCACTGCTTCAAAAACGGGATAGGGCTTTCCAACCAGCGCTGTGGGAATGTTTTCCGGTTCATAACCCGTATCCACGGAGATGAGCGGTTCGTATACATCGCCGTTATCCACAAACTCGCTGTCGCCGTTGATGGAGGAAATCGCAAAGTTAAAGGTGGCAGACTGATAGTTTGTTGCATAAATTGTCATTTTGACCTGACCGGTAGTAAAGCCTGCCCAGGGGTTATCGCCAAAATGCTGCGGATCATCCAGGTCTGCAATAATCTGGTTTGCATTGGTATAGGACTCTCTGTCCGCATAAAAGGCCTTCTGATCATAGTCAAAATACATGGTCAGATGAGAATTTGCAGGAGCATTGGGCAGACCGCTCATAGAAAAGCCGATGGCGCAGCCATAGCCGTAGCTATCGTTTGAATATATTTTTCCCTTTTCCGGATTGGCGGGGTTCTCCTCGCCTACCTGGGGCTGATGGGCTGCGCCGGCAGTCACATAGATATGATGGGCTGCCCAGGCATCCGTAAAGTGGTTCAAAGAAATTGTTACATAGTTTTCTTCGTCGTAAATATCTGTAAAGCGGATCTTTACTCTGGTAGCATCTGCCTGACCGATCATACTGGGATTGACTTCCATATCCAGCAGCGGTACATCCTTGGTAGCAGTAGACAGATCTACGATGGCATTATAGGTAAATACATCATCCGGTGCCAGGGAAACCTGGATCTTGCCGTCAGTGATGCCAGCCTCAGAGCTATCGTTATCCACCTGCAAAAGCGCTTTTTTAACAATGAAGCTCTTCTTTGCAGAAATGCTTACGCCGTCAAAATCAGCCTGGAATACCAGCTCATACTTACCCATTTCAGATAAGACAACGGTATCGCTTTCGCTGGCCTTACCGGAGGGAAAAATCACATATTTGCTCTCCGGTTCTTTTTCCTGATCCTTGTAGGACACCTTGCCTTCCGGCATCAGAAATTTGTCACCGGCCTGATACTCTTCCAGAATATCGCAGTCTAAAATCTCAGCTGTAGCAGCTGATGCCTGAAGCCCAAGATATCCAAGGGTGCAGGTGATACAGATACAGCAAAGCAGTACCCAGAGTATCACTTTATTCTTTTTCATAATCATCCCATCTTTCTTCATTAGATGTCGGTATCTTATCCCTTTACGCCACCCATGGTGATGTTGCCCATCAGCTTTTCCTTAAAAGCGATGTACAGCACAAGAATGGGGATCAGGATGATAATACAACCTGCCATACGCATCGGTACGGTACTGATGGTATTGCCGGTGTAATTGGACACATAGTAAAGTCCATAGGAGAAGGTGGGTCTGCTGGGTAAGTACAGCAACGGCACCTGATAGTCATTCCAAAATTCTACAAATTTAATAAGGAATACGGTAAAGAAGGTATTTCGGACCAGCGGAAGCATAATTTTGCCTAAAATGGTCCATTCGCTGGCGCCATCGATCTCTGCTGCTTCCGCGTATTCCTTGGCCATGCCCTTAAAGGCCGCATGGAACACCAAAAAATATACGCCTAAGAAGTTTGCCTTTTGCAGCCACACACCCCCAAGGGTGTTGTAGATCCCCAGATTCTGCAGCATACGGATCTCCGCAGGATAGGAGCCGACCACCGGAATGATCATGGTTGCAATAACGATTGCGTAGATCCAGCCGCTCATTTTCTTTTGGGGGAATTTAGCGGTCACATAGGCGGTAACACAGGGAATAAATGTTGCTGCAAAAGCGCCGCCGCCCACATACAACAGGGTGTTGACCAGCATCTGGCCAAAGCCGTGCATCTGCTGGATCTCATCCTTTCGGGCAGGCGCTTCAAACTTTTCAAACACGGTGGCAAAGTTCTCGAGCATTACCTTTGTGGGCATACCCAGCACATTGTCCAAAAAGTCGTACTGCTCTTTCACAGAGGTGATGATGGCCCAGAAAAGCGGCCATATCAAACTGACCGTATATATAGCCAAAATGAGAAACAAGCTGACATTCAAAAATGATAAATTTCTTTTCTTCATATGCCACTTACCTCTAATTGGGATCTACTTTGTTCATCAGTGCCCTGACAATCAGTGTGATGGGAATTGTGATCATGGTCATCACAAGACCAAATGCCGCATAGTACGGATACTCACCTATTGTGGGTGCAGCAGATATGCCTCTGTACATATAATAGCCGATGGTCCAAATGCTGTAGTTGGATGCGTCCGGACCGTAAAAGCTGTACAAATTTATCTGATTGACAAAAATGGTCGCTGTGCTGGAAACGACAAAAACCGCAATTGTGGGCATGATCATGGGAATATCAATATACAGAAATTCCTTCATGGGGGTCACACCGTCTATTTTTGCCGCGTCCACGATTTCGCTGGAAATGCTGCTCATCGCACTGCTGTAGATCAGGGTCTGTATGCCAAAGCCTGTCCATATGGAGAAGAACAGAATGGTGATAAACTCCGTATTTACATTGGAAAGCAAGCCTTCGATCTCGATACCGGTCAGCTGCAGCACAAACTCAGGGACCGCACTTTCCACGAAGTACTTGTAAATGATAACAAGGGTAATGCTGGAAATGATGAAGGGTAAAAACAGGATAACCTTAAAGAAGTTGCTCATTGCATATTTCTTATAAAGATAATAAGAAAACAGCAGTGCCAGCGTCAAACCTACCGCAAGACCTACCAGATAAGCAATGATGGAGTTGGCAAATGCCTGCCGCAAATAATCCGCTTCCTGAAACTCCTGAAATACGGCAATAAAATTCTTCCAAAATTCATCAAAGCCAACGAAAACAAAGCCGCCGCCCTGAAGGTCAAATTCCTGAAACGCCAATGCAAAGGAGTTAATATTCACGCCGATATATAAGATCACAAACTGTAAAAGAGGAAATGCCAGTATGGACCAGTAAAAAATGTTCTTTGCTTTGTCGCTTTTCTTTCGTATTTGCTTCATTTTATTACAAGCACCTCCCGTAAAGGGGTTTTCTATCGGGGCACCGCTATAAGCTGTTCTTCAGCCGGGTGCCCCATTTGATTTTTAGTTCAGATACTCTGCGTACACGCTGTTCCACTTCTCTTCATCTGTGGACGCTGCATAGAAGTAATCCTTGGCGCTGACGCCTGACTTCAGAGCCGCGTAGAAGTTGGTGGTGGTTTTGCCGTCAACGGTGCCTTCCCAAAGCTTGCCGCCCTGGTTGAATATGAAATCACCCATATTATTGACAAAAATGGGGTTTGCAGAGTAGGGATAAACCACATCAGAGTTCATTTTGGTTTCCAAAACATCCTTCTGGAAGTAGTTATCGATCAAAGCAAGCTTATCCTCGGGAATGGTGTAGTTCACACACTTGGGCAGGCCCGTGGTCACAGAGAATTCCACCAGAGATTCGTCTGTGTAGCAGAACTGCAGGAACTTCTTTGCCACATCCAGAATTACTTCATCATCTTTATACTTGGCATTGATGAAAGCGAAGGAGCACAAAGATTCCAAAACGGTGTTCTTCTTGCCGTTGCCTTCCGTTACACTGCCCTCGTACTGAACAGGCAGGGGCATCCAGCCAAATCTTCTGCCTTCTGCCCGCTCTTTATAGGTGTTCACAGAGCGCTTCAGTGCCTCGGCGGCTTCGTTGTACCAGTAAGTACCCTCGATCATCATGGCGATGGGCTTTTCGCCGGCCTTCAGGCTGCTGAGGATATACTTTTCCTGTGTATCCAGGTGAGAGGTGGATTTGTCCATCTTGGTGTGATAGCTGTCGTTGGACATAATTTTTTCCATCAGCTCAAAGGCGTAGTACTTACCGGCCTGCAGGCTCATCAAATAGCCGTTTTCATTGGTGATGGTCACTTTGGATTCCACAGGCGTATCGCCGTCAAAGGAATCGATGATGGTTGCCTGGGTGTTGGATATGCTGCTGTCAAAGTTCACATTGAGCAAGAATTCGTCCTTGCCGGCATAAGCCGCCTGCAGACCTGCAAACAAATCGTTTACATAGTTCTCATGGGCACCTACCCAGGTGAAAGGAACAACGCCGTCAGCTACCATCTGATCCATCAGGGTATACAGTTCTTCGTAGGATGAGGGCAGGCCGTCATCCTTTGTGCCCTTCACGCCGTCCGGACCCACGGTTTTTTCTTCTGCGTCAAATGTAAAGCCGCCGTTTACACTGAAATAATAACCATACTCGTCAAACAGATCGATGTCATAAACCAGGCCGGTATAAACCTCATAATGGGGCAAGCAGTAGTACTTGCCGTCAATTGCTGTCAGCGCTTCCGCATACTCTGCAGACAGCTTATCCTCAATGGAGCCGGTCTCTGCGCCATCGGTGATCTCAGACAGAGAACCGGTCACGATGTCGCTGATGTCCACGATCTGACCGGTTGCGATCAGGTCGTTGTAGTTGACGCTTTCGGAGAACCACACCGCATAGGGGGTGGTGGTAACGCCGTTTTTGCCGTCTAACTTGTCATTGGTAATATCAATGACAACGCCCATTTTGCCTTCTTCGAAGGACACATTTGCGTATTTTTCCTCAAATCTCTTTGCTGCGTTCTTCAGCCACTGAGAGCCGATGCCGCCGTCATAGCTTAAAACGGACAGATGGGTCTTTGTAGCGTCCACCTGTGTTTCGCCGCCACCGCAGCCTGCCAGCAAGGACATCAAAATTGCAAGTGTCATTACCAGCGAAATAATGGATTTCATTTTCATAATCGTACCACCTTACATAAAATTTTTAAACATTCAACCATACGGATATGATGTTGTTTTCTCCCGTCCACGCCTTGCCGCAGGACTGATAATCGGTCAGCAGTAAACTACCTGTTTCTGTTTCACATTCGATGCGAATCAGCTCGCCGTCTTCCGGTTCGAGCACCTTGTATGCAGGCTTTTCAGAAACGCATACCGGCAGCCGGATGTCTGCATCGGTTTTTGCGCTGTCCGCAGCCAAAACCAACGCGCCGTAGGTAAATGCTATTTTATCATTTAACAGGTGTTTTTCCAATACCCGTTTCCACTCAAAAACGATTTTGTCTCCTGCCCGGTAATGGCCGGATGCATCTACATACGCTTTGCCCGAAGAGACCTTGCCATTTACAAGCATCTGCTTGCACCAGCCGGGGTTTCTAAGCTTCAAATTCAAGTCGCAGTCACCCTGTATGCTGATCACACAGCTGTCCTGACCGGGATCGCCGCCTTCAATTTTCAGTACCACCGTTTTGCCGTTTTTGTCGGTCACTTCCACACAGCCGTTAAACTGCTGATTTACAAAAATTTCATCCTTGCTCTGCGTAACAGCCAGCAGCGGCATCAGCGAGACGCCGCAGGCGCCGATAGCAACACAGCAGCCGCCGTATTCGCCGTTTGCAAAGGTCAGGAAACCGCCGATGCCCCGTCCCCGGGTGTTCATATACAGCGGTGAATAGCTGTCAAAGGTCTTGGCAGCCAGATACTGACCGGAAACAAGCTCCTTTTGCATACATTGCTTCGTATTAAGGCTTCCGTACAGCGCATTGTAGCCCGCCTGCTCAATATGATCGTAATACTTTGCATCGCCGGTCAGCAGGTACATTCTGGTCATCACGCGGATCCAGGTAACGGTCACGCAGGTCTCCTGCATAATTTGCTCGGAGTATTCTGTCTGCATTGCTGCGGAGTGGTCAAACAGCTCGTGGGTACATCCGGCGCAGCCGATAATCGTAATATCGCTTTTCGCCACAGCTTCAAAGAACTGCTTTGCAGCATCAAAATACTTCTGCTCCCCTGTTGCCTCGTAATAGGCGATGAGGCCTTCGTAGAAGGACATCATCTCATAAGCCTTGGTAACGGGGTACTCGTAGGGCATCAGACTGCCCTCCAGCGCCAGCTCCACCAGATTGCAGTCGCTGCTGCCGCCGGTGGAGATAATGTACTTTGCAAAGTCTAAGTATCTGTCGCAGCCGGTCATCTTATAAAGCTCCACAGTGGGCTCTAAAATGGTGCAGGAGTTGACCGCGCCCCACCATTTGGAGGTTGTGGTAATGTTTGTCTTGTCTGCGCCGATTTTATCTGCAATGTAGTCCAGATGTTTGCAGCAGGCTGACAGGATCTTTTCTTTCAGCTGCTGATCCTTGCAGATATGATAATAATGCTGAAGGCCGGTCAGAACATATTTTCTGCACCACATATCCCAGCCGGTAAATTCGTTATCAACGCTGTATGTAGAAATCCGTCCAAGTCCATCCTGGGTCTTGAGGATCTCCTCTGCCGCCCAGGTCAGGGTGTCGTACAGTTCTTCATCCCGGGTATACACATAGGCATAGCAGGCGCCGCGCATCTGCTTGCCAAAGTATTCACCGCGCCATCTTTCATCTGCCGAATCCTCACGGGAATTGAAAACATCTATATAAAGCTTCCACGTTTTCCGGTCTTTCAACTGGTGCGCCATTACAAATCGAACAGCGTCATCCATGATGCCACTGACCTGCACAGCCTTTCCATAAAAACGCTTCATAGCAACCAAAAACTCCTTTTGCTGGTATTACATTTTTACTCCTATCATTTTATCACAATCGGGTATCTTATGTATTGACTCTAAATGTTAATCTCTTGTACAGAAATTTCAATTTAATGCCCCGTCCAATTTTGTTTGAGCATCCCCAGTAAGGTGAATGTAAGCATCCTTAAACGAGCCGTCTTCTGCCATTACCATAACCGTTCCGCCGGACAGGGGCGTATCTGCGCCCATATATGCGCCATATATTTCGCCGTTGTCTTTCACGAAGTTCGCACGGTCATAGGTACCAATTTTCTGACCGAACTGAAAACGAACACCGCCATAAACCACGCTGGCACTGTTGCAATGCTCGTGACCGACAAATATGGAATCCACACCTGCCGCTTTTATGCGGTTATAGAAATAATTGTTATCATCCCAAGGTGATTTCAGATCTCTTCCGATATAACCGAAATCCCCCTCGGCTTTATTTTCCAATTTATCAATATTGATGGGGTTATTGATGGTATCGCTGTTTGTAAAGCCATACTTTTCGTAGGCCTTTGCAAATACTGCCAGCTGAATGTGGAAAGCAAAGGAAAGCTTCGTATCCGGAGATGCTTTCTTAATTTGCTGTGCCAACTCAACAGACCAATCCATCTGATCCTGCCCAAAGCCCACTGATGTCTTGGAATGTCCATTAGGGTTCTGCATCGCTGCACACCCGTTGGAGTCCATCATAAAGAACACTCTTTTCAATACCCCGTCCTGCCGGATGCCCACGGTATAGTTTCCGTTACCGGTCAGGGTGCGCTGTTTGAAAAGACAGTGCTGTGCATTTTCCAGCTGCTGACACTGCCAGTCTACGCCTTTGGCACTTTCGTTATCGTGATTGCCAAATACCGGAGCCCACGGAATGCCAAAGCTTTCCATCTTTGCAATAAGATTCTCAAGCACTGTTCCGTTATCATCAAATTCACCGTACACCAGGTCTCCGGTAATCAGGATCAGATCCGGCTTCGTTGCTTCAATCGTTTCCGTCAACGAATCGTAAAGTCGCTCATCAATCTTCTCCATCGACCAATAATTTCTGGCGTAATCATCTAAAGGCTCTGCCCGTCGATCCTGTGAAGAATCAATGATCTGGGTGTCGCTGAGCTGCAGAATTACCGGCTCTTTTCCGCTTTCCACATCAACAATAAAGTCCACCAACTCAACAGGGTCAATATCAGGAATTGTGGTCTCAGTTTCTTCTGGCGCAGAAGGTTCTGTAACCGATGCGATATTTTTTGTTTCCTCCTGCGGGTTTTGCGGATCTGCTGTGCAGGCTGCGCAGGATAATACCAATGATATTATGCATAATAGTGCCCAAATTCTTTTGTGCATATTGCTCTCCCTTTCCGAACATATTGCTATATATAGCTTAAGTAAATATAGCCGTTTGTGTTTCCATTTATGTTTTTCAAGAGGCTGCTGTATTTGCAGCAGCCTCTTTTAGAAAGAATTATTAAAAAGTAATTTTGTGGCCGTCGTAGCAGAAGCCGTCAGAGATAACGATCTGACCGTCAACGATCGCGATCTGACCGCCGATGTTAGAGCCGGGAAGACCCACAGCAACCGTGGCAGTGCTCAGATCAATATCCTTCGCTCCAACGCCTGTCAGGCGCAGATTGGAGATCACCACAGAGTGTCTGTCATAGGTGCCGTCTTCCAGCTGGGTGTTCCACTCAGGACCGCCGAAGATCGCAATACCGAAGCCGGGCAGCTCGCCGTCTACCAAATACGCATCTACCTTCAGCCGGATGGTGGTCTTGGAGCCAGGTGTTACAGAAACAAGATCGGTGTAGGTATTATGAACACTGTCTGTCTGACCGTAGTTGCAGAAACGAATACCAATAGGATCCGTGGAATTGCCCAGGGTGGTAAGCAGCAGATCCATTTCAATATAGGTGTTGGTATCCTCAACCAGGGAGATCTTGTGGCAGTCGTAGCAGAAGCCACCCGTGATCTGATAGACGCCATCGACGAAGGCGCCTACGCCGGAGCCGTTGGCGGTGGTATAGCCGGTGCCGTTGGTACCGCTGGCAATTGTAGACTGGCTCAGATCAAAGGTCTTGGACTGAGCGCCTTCCAGCTTGACGTTGGAGATGGTGACAGTGTGTCTGTCATAAACACCATCGGAGATCTGGGTATCCCATGCAGGGCCGCCGAAGATGCCGATGCCGATACCGGTCAGCTCGCCGTCAACCAGATACTCTTCAGCATTCAGCTTGACAGTCTGCTGCTCGCCTGCCTTGAAAATGACGCTGTCGGTATAGGTCTCGTGGGGGTTGCCTTCGAAGTTGTAGGCGTAGAAACGCATCTCAATATCATTGGCCCATGTGCCACTGATGGTGTCGATCTGCATATCCAGCACAACATAGGTGTCCTGCTCTGTATCACCGGGCTGGGTTTCCTCACCAAAGGTGAGCTTGTAGCCGTCGGTGAAGAAGCCGCCGGTAATGGAAATCTTACCGTCTGCTACAACTGCAGTGCCTCCGGCGGCGGCATTGGTATAGCCGGTGCCGTCCTGACCGTTCTTCAGGGTAACTCTGTTCAGGTCAATCGTCCGCGCATCTTCACCCTCCAGGTAAATACCGGAAATGGTGATGGAATGTCTGTCGGCCGTATAACCATCGGGGAGCTTTGCATCCCAGGCAGGTCCGCCCAGAACAGCAATGCCGATGCCGGGCAGCTCGCCGTCAACCAGATACTTGTCAGGATCCAGCTTCACAGTATAAGTCGTTCCGGTGGGCACTTCGATAATATCTGTGTGATTATTGATATCGCCCTCAAAGTTATGGGGATAGAAGCCCATATTGACGGTTTCATAGTCGCCGCTCAAGGTATTGATCAGCATTTCCACACAAATAGCATTTTCGGTTTCTACCGCAGGAGGCTCGGTGGTCTCAGGCTCTGTAACCTCAGGTTCTGTAGCTTCCGGCTCTGTAGCTTCCGGTTCTGTAGCTTCCGGTTCTGTTTCGCCCGCAAAGCTGATCATATGACCGTCG
>CAZLLC010000033.1:0-14944 GCA_964560245.1 uncultured Oscillospiraceae bacterium
TGACCCTGGTAGCCCCCCTGAATCATTTTCTTGCTCAGGGTGGTTTTACCGGCCCCTAAAAAGCCGGAATAAATGTCAATAACCGTCATAATGATTGCTCCTTTTTCATTTATATTTAATCATTATACCACGTTTTTTTTATTTTTCCACATAAAAATAATTATCGACAGGATATTCTTGAAAACGCACCGGTTTTCTTCTAAATTATATGCAGGCGGTGTTTTTACCCCAAATGCGACACGACCGCCAAACCGCCGCTGTGTTCCCCCACAGCGGCGGTTGTTTAGATTATTATTTACCTTATCACACGCTCCCCCTTTGGGGGAGCTGGCGAGCGAAGCGAGACTGAGAGGGCCCTCTCCGTCGCCTACGGCGCCACCTCTCCCATAGGGAGAGGGTGTGTTGCTGCGCTAAATTCTGATTTACAGAACCGGGATCAGCAGCATTTGATCGGGATCCGGGGTGCCTTGCAGATTGTTGGCGCTGCAGATGGCCTCCACGGTGGAGCCGGCATTTTTTGCAATATCCCACAGCTCCTCTGTGCCGGCTTTACGCAGGATCAGGCTGGGTCTTTCCGGATCCTTTACTGTTTCCTCACCAACCGTCAAGGCGGTAACTGCCGTCAGATTTTCCGCTGCCGTTACAACTGTGGACAGCATCATTTCTCCCCGGACAACGGTTGAATCCTCACCTGCTGTTGCCTGGGGCTTTCCTGCCCCTTCGCACAGCGCATTTAACATAGCATTGTCTGCAACAGGTACGGAAATATCCCCCTGCCAATGGGTCGTACCGGACTGAATCACCCCATCATTGTCATAGTACAACACCTGAAAAATGCCGGGAAGCTGCAGCGCCACACCGTCGGCCTTGCGCTGTTTTTGGGCGCAGCCGGGATAAAAAACAGAGTCCGCTATCCGGCTGCTTCCGAAAACAGCTGTCTGCTCTGCCCGGATGCGCTGACTCTGCCGATCCAGCACTGTTGGCAATTCCAGATCCTCCGTATGGATATTGATGGTTCTGTCCGGACTGTAAGCATCATCTACGACCGTAACCTCATTTACATCATAGATCATATACTGACCGGTAAGCCCGGCCTTCAGCCGCAATCTTCCCTGCTCCCCGGCATCCAATTCAAGACTTGTGACCATTGGAAATACCTGGATCTGACCTTCGTGACCGTATTCTTCATCCAGCTGTGTATACTGGGAAAAGGGCAGCTCCGTATCCCAGCTTGCGAAAGTGCCCTCCGGTGTACGGTACAGAATATGCAGCATACCGTTTCCACGGAATACTGCCTTATCCCCCAGCACCTTTTTCTCCGTCACCTCCGGCTGCAGGCTGAACCGGATCAGCTTTTCCATCACCGGCATAGATTCCGGCAAGGTCATTTCTTCATCCAGCATAAAGGCTTTTTCCCCTGCTTCCCGCGCAAAGCACATCGGGTATGTCTTTTTCCGCAGCTGAATACCGGATGGCATTTCCGCAGGTGTATAATAGCTTGCCTTATGGGGCAGCCAGCACTGTCCGTATGCGCCTACACTGGCACGGACCATCAGCTTTCGGCTGGACAGTGTCCGGGCATCCACACTGCGCAGCAGCGGACAGCACAGAAGCGTACCGTCTGTCTGAATATCTGCCATATCCCACTTCAAGGACATTGGCAGCCAGGTTTCCACGCACTGCGGTGCTGAGCCGTCCTCCGGGGCGTAAAGCACCCATACCATCACACCGCAATTGAGCACTGCCCCGTCAGAATGCCACTCTTTGCCCCGCACTGCCACCTGTCCCCAGGCACCCAGCACTCTCCCGATATCCGGCATTCCGTCATTCAGGCGCAGCTCCTGGGTCTGCTCCTGCGATTGGACCTCCCCTTTTACCTGCCGCAGGCAGGATACTGTATTGGTCTGAAACTGCAATTCCAAAAGAATCACTCCTTATCCTTTTTTCGCTGTTGCAGTCTATGCCCGAAAGGACAAGGATATTACCTTCTGGCGATGCAAAATCCAACCAATGCAATGCCAAAAGCAAAGCAGCCGCACAAAAAGCCGCTTTCCAGCCAGGTTCCCACAAAAATACCGATACCAAAAGCAATCAATATACAGCCCCAAAGCTGATTATGTCTGCACATAAAAAAAGCACCCCCTGCAAAATTATATGCAGGGGGCGATTTAATTTATCCTCCTAAGTACGCCTTTCTGACATCATCACTTTGTGCCAGTTCCGTACCGGTACCGCTCAGGGTAATATTGCCGGTCTCCAAAACATAAGCCCGGTCTGCGATCTTCAGCGCCTTGCTGGCGTTTTGCTCCACAAGCAGTATGGTGGTGCCTGCCTTGTGCAGATCTTCAATAATAGAAAAGATCTGATCTACCAAAATCGGCGCAAGACCCATAGAAGGCTCGTCCAGCATCATCAGCTTGGGGTGGCTCATCAGCGCACGGCTCATTGCCAGCATCTGCTGCTCACCGCCGGACAGGGTGCCTGCCACCTGATTGCGCCGTTCCTTCAAACGGGGAAACAGCTGAAACACCATATCCAGATCCTCTTTGGAAACACTCTTTTGGGTATATCCGCCCATATCCAGATTCTCCTGCACCGACATCTGCAAGAATATCCGCCGTCCCTCCGGCACGTGCGCCAAGCCCTTATGGACCAGCTGATAGGCCTCTGTATGGGCAATATTCTCACCCATAAAGTTAATAGAACCGGAACGGGGATGCAAAAGACCCGAAACCGTCTTCAAAATGGTGCTTTTACCGGCACCGTTGGCACCGATCAGCGCCACGATCTCGCCCTCGTGGACCTCAAAGGATACGCCCTTAATGGCGTGGATGGCACCGTAATACACGTGCATATCTTCAACCTTCAGCATCCGTACCATCCTCCTTTTTACCCAAATAAGCTTCAATAACCGCCGGATCATCCTTGATCTGTTCCGGTGTACCCTTGGCAATGATCCTGCCGTAGTTCACCACCACGATGCCCTCGCACACGCTCATAACCAGGTTCATATCGTGCTCGATCAGGATCACCGCGATCTGGAAGGTATCCCGGATCCGGCGGATCTGCTCTGTCAGCTCTGCGGTTTCACTGGGGTTCATACCGGCTGCCGGTTCATCCAGCAGCAGCACAGACGGGTTTGTTGCCAGCGCCCGGGCGATCTCCAGCCGCCGCTGAACGCCGTAAGGCAGGCTGCCTGCCTTCACATCCGCCACATCCGCAAGACCCATAAACTCCAATAGCTCCATGGCCTTTTTATTGGCCGCCTTTTCCGACTTATAGTATGACGGCAAATGCAACAGCGACGAAATAAAGGAGCATTTAATATCCTTGTGCATACCCACCTTCACATTGTCCAAAGCGGTCATATCCGTAAACAGACGGATATTTTGGAAGGTACGGGCAATGCCCATCCGGGTGACCTTGTGGGTGGTCATACCCTTGGTGTCGATGCCACCCAGCAGGATTGAACCACGGGTGGGCTGATAAACACTGGTCAGCAAATTAAAGATGGTGGTCTTACCTGCGCCATTAGGGCCGATCAAGCCGGAAATCTCCGTAGGACCGATGGTCATATTAAAGCCGTCAACAGCCGTCAGACCGCCAAAATCAATACCTAAATTCCGCACATCCAGCACCGGCAGCTTATCCGCATCCTGCTCACGGAGATAGCTGTAGGTCGGGACCTTCACCATTTTCTTGGAATACTCAGTCACGGCTGCTTCCCTCCTTTGCACTGCGCTTGCCAAACCATCTTTTTATGCCATCTGCCGCAACCTCCAGCACACCCTTGACCTTGGGAGACCAGGTGCACAGCATCACGATGATCAGCACGATGGCGTACATAATCATCCGGTAATCCTGCAGCGGACGCAGCAGCTCCGGCAACAGATACAGCACGGTGGTAGAGATCACAGAGCCTAAAATATTACCCATACCGCCCAACACCACGAACACCAGAATATCGATAGAGGTGGTGAAGCTGAATTTTACCGAAGATACATTGGACATACTCAGACCGTACAGCGCGCCTGCCATACCTGCCAACACCGCAGACAGCACAAATGCCTTCATTTTGAAGGAAAGCACGGGAATGCCCACAGATTCGGCGGCGATCCGGTTATCACGGATGGCTTTGATGGCACGGCCTTCTTTGGAATTGACCAGATTCAGAATGATAAAAAGAGTAATTAAAATCAGAATAAAGCCTGCGGTAAAAGTGGCAATAGACGAAATGCTGACCGTTCCACGGGGTCCTGCCACGATCAGCTTGCCGGCTTCGGACATATGCAGACCTTCCTCATTAAGAAGGGCAAAATGCAGACCGTTTTCATCCATACCCACATACAGATTGTTGGCAAGGTTACGGAGGATCTCGCCAAATGCCAGGGTCACGATGGCCAGATAGTCGCCCCGCAAACGCAGAACAGGAATACCGATCAGTACGCCCATAATACCGGCGATGATACCGCCGATCACCATAGAAAGACCCAGCCGTAAGGCATCACCGGGCACAACTGTCTGCAAAGCCGTGGAAGCAATAGCGCCAACAAAAGCGCCAATGCCCATAAAGCCCGCGTGCCCCAAGCTCAGCTCGCCGGAAATACCCACCACTAAGTTCAGGGAAACCGCCAAAACGATATAAACACAAATAGGGATCAGCTGTCCCTGCATTGAACGGCTGAGCAGCCCCATAGAGCTGCAAAGCTGCAGCACGATAAAAGCTACGATTACCACTGCAAAGGTTAGAAAATTCTTCCATTTTACAGGATTTTTCCGTAAATTCTTCATAGCGCCACCTCACACCTTTTCCTGAACCTGCTTGCCCAGCAAGCCCGTGGGCTTCACCAGCAGCACGATGATCAGCACGCCAAATACGATGGCATCGCTGAACTGTGTGGAAATAAGACCCTTGCACAATTCTTCGATCACGCCCAGCAGGATGCCGCCCAGCATTGCGCCGGGAATAGAGCCGATACCGCCAAACACCGCAGCGGTAAACGCCCGGATACCGGGCATAGAGCCGACGGTGGGCTTCAGCGCCGGAGAAGCAGAGCACAGCAGAATGCCCGCAATGGCTGCCAGTGCAGAACCGATGGCAAAGGTCACCGCGATGGTGCGGTTTACATTGATGCCCATCAGCTGCGCCGCATCCCGATCCTCGGAAACAGCGCGCATAGCCTTGCCCATCCGGGTCTTGCCCGTAAACAGGGTCAACGCCACCATCACGATGGCAGAGGTGATGACCGTTACGATCACCTCACCGGTGATCAGCAGCTGTCCGTCAAACAAATAGATAGACTCCATCGTCACCACGCTGGAATAGGTTTTCTGCGCAGCGCCCCAAATAAGCTGAGCCGCGTTTTGCAGAAAATAGCTGATACCGATAGCTGTGATCAGCACTGCCAGACTGGAGGTGCCCCGAAGGGGTCTATACGCCAAGGCTTCGATCAAAACGCCCAAGACCGTGCAAACAACGATCGCAGCCAAAATCGCCACTACCGGCGGCAGCTGCAAATAGATCATAACGCAGTAGGATATGTAAGCGCCCACCATAATCACATCGCCGTGGGCAAAGTTCAGCATCTTGGCAATGCCGTAAACCATCGTATATCCCAAGGCAATAATAGCATATATGGAACCGATGCTCAGACCGTTGATCAAATACTGCAAAAATGCCATAAATATCTTCCTCTCTGTTAACACCGTATTTTCCTCATAACAGTGTTATATGGGGCTGTAAAGAAACTTGAATACTTATCCTGAATATGCACCTGCCTTTTGGAGGGGCAGGCGAAGCAAGACCGGAGGGCGTGCAGTCTCCTATATGAAAGGACACTCACCCAGTCAGCTTTGCTGCCAGCCCCCTCAGTGAGGGGGCTATAATTATGTGCATAATCTTCGGATAAATATTCGTTTTTTACAACCCCAATAGGTTTTTACTTGGAAACGTATACGCCGTCAACCACTTCAACAGCAGCAGGCATCTTGGAAACCAGACCGTCTGCATCCCAGGTCATACCGGAGCCGGTCAGACCGTCAAAGGTGGCGGTTGCGAAGTACTCCTTCAGAGCAGCGCAGACATCAGCAGTGGAGGACTTGCCATCCACACCCTTGGCAACACAGCCTGCATAGACAGCATAGATCACATCGTAGCCGTCAGCAGCAAACTGGTTGGGGATCTCACCGCCGGACTTTTCCTTATACTTGGCAACAAAGGAAACAGTTGCGTCGTCGGTAGCATCAGCAGCAAAGGGGGTCATCATAATCAAACCTTCTGCCAGAGATGTATCAAAGTTTTCCTGTGTCAGCACGCCGTCCATACCGTCGCAGCCCAGGAATACAGGCTTGTAAGCCATTTCATTGGCGTTAGAAAGAACGGTAACAGCCTGTGCTGCATAGATGGGCATAAACACCAGGTCACAGCCTGCATCCTTGCACTGCTGCAGCTGGGTCTTGTAGTCTGCGGTGTTGGCGTCGAAGGAAGTCACAGCGGCAATCTCGATGCCCAGCTCTGCGGCAGCTGCCTCAAAGCTCTTCTTGATACCGTCGGAATAGTCAGTGGTGGAGTCGTACAGGATGCCGATCTTGGTGCCCAGGTTCTGACCCTTGATCAGTTCAGCGGAAGCCGCGCCCTGGTTGGGGTCGGTAAAGCACATCTGGAATACATTGTCACCTGCCAGAGGTACGTCCACACCGGAAGCAGAGGGTGTCATCATAAAGATGCCGTCTTCAACAGTCTTGGGAGCAATTGCCAGAGAAGGACCGGTAGTAACGGCACCGGCGAAGATCTGCATATTCCAGTCCATCAGGTTGTTATATGCGTTGGCAGCCTTTTCGTTATCGGAAACGTCGTCTTCTGCCTTGAACTCGATCTTCAGACCGCCTTCAGCTTCTGCCTTGGCGTTGATCTCTTCAACAGCGATCTCCATACCCCACTTCACAGCCTGTCCGTAGACAGCATTGTCGCCGGTCAGGGGTCCGGTCATACCAATGCGGATCGCATCACCGGAAGCGCTGCCGCCATTGCTGCCGCAGCCGGCCATCAAACCTGCGACCATAAGGATCGCCATCATCATTGCAACAAACTTTTTCATAATCTTTTCTCCTTTAAGTCCTTTATATAAAAAAGCGGCCGTCTTTCAACAGCCGCTTCTTCATTACAAAATTACGGCCTTATTATAAAGCAACCAATAAACGAAGTGTCAGGGTAAGCAAAACGGACACTACTACGATAGCAGTGTCCATTATCATAGCAAGGCGCACGGAAGCAGCTGCTGCAGAAGAATTACAGTAGCCGTACATATTGTTCATTGTACCGGTGTAATTAGTCATCACGAACTGCCTCCTTGAAGATTTGTCCCTATTGTACGCCACATATGCACATTTGTCAACCCCTCAAATACACCAAATACCATTTGCAGTAATGGCGCTTTTTTGTATAATCCATACAAAATACTTGGGCATCTCTAAAAACTGATTTTTAGTCGAATGCCCAAAGATTTTGGCACAAATAGAAGTTCAGAAAACGCAGGAATACTGGATGTATTTCAAGTTTTATGAACTGAATAGTTGGGTCAAAAGATTGGGCATCTCGGCAAAAAGGAGTTTTTAGAGCTGCCCACTTAATTATCCAGCATTTCCTTACAGGCTGAGAGTACCTTGGAGGCGATGGGTACACAGGTAGATCGCCCGTAGCCGCCCTCCTCCACACAGATGATAAACGCCAAAGGATATTCCTCATCCAGCGCAAAGCCTGTAAGCATTGCGGTGGACGCCTTATCGCCGTCCATCTCCGCCGTGCCGGTCTTGGCGCAAACCGTCAGTCCGGGGAAATTGCTGTCGCCGTACAAATTCTGCACATTATTGCGCATAAATTCCTGAATGATCAAAGCTGTTTCACTGCTTATGAGCTGATCCGTCCAGGTGGTTTTGGCGCTGTAGCCGGAAAGTCCGTTGCCTGCCTGCGCCACCACATAAGGCTGCGCCCCCTTGCCGCCGCCTGCAACCGCGCCCACAAAGGTCATAAAAGAGCAGGGATTGATCAGGTCTGTATACTGCCCGATGGCGCTCCAGGCTAAATTCACCGGCTCAGCAGCCGTCTGAAAGCTGCCTGCAGCCGTGGTGATGCCGTCAAATTCCATTACCCCGGTCAGATTAAATTTCTGGACATACTTTTCAAGGGTATCACCACCCAAAAGCTCCGAAAGCTCCGCAAAAGCACAGTTGCAGGAATTGCAGAAGGCCTGCTTCAGATCCTGCTCACCGTGGACATTCTCACAGGTGATCTGATCCACGCCGTAGGACCGGGCGCCGGTACAGGTAAAGGATAGCTGCTGCCAATCCGGCAGCGTATCTATTGCCGCCGCAAGAGTAACGATCTTAAAGATCGAACCGGGTGTATAAGCCGCCTGTGTAAAGCGGTTCATATAAAGACCCTCATATTTGCCGGTGGTATCATCAGCAATATCCGGAACGTTATCCGGATCATAGGTGGGGGTGGTCACCGCGCACAGAAGCTCGCCGGTCTTATAGTTGTATACCGCAACCGTTCCCTTCCGGTTCCCCAGTGCTTCCAGGGCCACCGTCTGCACCTGGGCAGACAGTGTCAGCCGTGCCACACCGTCGGCACCGCCAAAGGAGTATAGCCCGTTCAGCAGGTCAAAGCCCACCAGATTTTGAGAATAATTGGGCACTGCCGCCGCACGGATACTGCCGTAGCGGTCACCCACCCAATGGACGGTGGCTTTCCGGATCTCTGCACTGGAGGAATACACTCTGCCGTCATCCATATTCAGCAGTAAGATCCCGTCACGGTCCGTTACCACACCGGTGCCGATATTGCCGCCGTTATAAACGTGAGGAGAACCGGAAAATACTGCCCACTGATCTGCTTGCATTATAAATTCAGTTATAAAGAACGCAAAGCCCGCAAGAAGAAGCGCCACCAGTATGATCACAACGGTTGCCCGTCCTGCTACTCTATTCATTCACTTCACCTCGCTTGCTCCGGACCAGCCGTACCGCAAAGCTGGCATTCTGCCGGGTATCCGCCGCCTTGATAAAGCCCAGTAGACCCCAGGCGCACAGCATACTGGAACCGCCGTTGGAAACAAATGGGAAGGTCACACCGGTCAGGGGGACTACATCCACTGTTCCCAGAGCATTCAAAATTACTTGCACCACCAAAATCGCCGCAGCGGTGCAGCTGCTGATGGTGTAAAAGCTGCTGCGACCCATCGGGGCGCAGCGGACACTGAAAAGTCCCAATGCTACAATGCTCAGCACCAGCAGGATCGCCATAATCAAGCCCCATTCTTCCGATATGGTGGCGATCACCATATCCGAATCTGCCGCAAAAACATTTTCCATCCAGCCCTGATTTACGCCCATTCCCATCAGACCGCCGGATGCCATACACATCAATGCTCTTGTCTGCTGGTAGCCGCCGTCTAAGGGCGCTTCCCATATATGCCGCCAGTTGGAGAAGCGCTGCAGTGCGTGGGGCGCGATCCGCAGAGCCACCACACCGGCAAAGCCCAGTCCGGTACACGCCAAGGCAATGGTACCCACAGAGCCGGAGCGCATAAAGGCGATCACCAAAAAGGCCATAAAGAAGATCAGCGCCGTACCAAAATCCCGCATCACTGCCAAACAGCCACAGACAGCCACGGAATACACGATAAACAGGATAAGATTGCGCTTTGTCATGATCCGGTCCATAGCCGATGCGCCCACGAACACGAAGCACAGCTTGCTCAGCTCCGACGGCTGCATAGAAAGACCGCCGATGATGATCCAGTTTTTCGCGCCATTGATCTGCTTGCCAAAGACCATCGTTGCCAGCAAAAAGGCAATACCTGCCACAGCAGCAATATAGCGGATCTTTTTCGCCCGTTCCAGATCCCGCAAGCTCCAGCCAATGCTCAGGAAAATGCAAACGCCCATCACCATACTGATCAGCTGCTTTACGGCTTCTTCCGGCACCACCGTGCAAATGGCTGCCATACCCATAGTGCAGAGGAAAAAGGCGATGCTTTCCACCTCAAAGGAAGGTCTGCGGATAAAGGCATAGAATATAAACAGCAGCCATTGGCAGGCAAAAATACCGCCAAAGCCAATGATATAATTTACGCCGTATTCGCCGCTACCGGTCATCAAAAAGCCGATGCAGCACAAAACCTGAAATACCGAAAGCAGCAGCACGTTTGCCATACTGTCAGCAAAGCTGGAGGCTTTTGTACGCAGCTGCGCCAACCGCTTCTCCTGCATACGGGAGATAGGCTGCAGAGTCATTTCCACAGTGCCGACAGTGATCACATCCGACTCCTTCAGTGCCCGGATACGAACCTTTTTTCCATTGACACGGACGCCGTTGGTACTGCCCGCATCAGATATGGTCCAGCTGCCGTCATCATACCGGGTCAGTACCGCGTGGCTTTTGGATACCGTTTCATCCTCCAGCACAACATCGCTGCGCTTGCTGCGCCCGATCACATTTTCCCAGTGGGTAATGGGTGTTTTCTCTCCGTCCGGAAAACACAGCCACGCCCAGATCTCCGGCTCTCTGCGGAAGCTGATCAGCGGCCATACAGACCGAAACAGAAGGATCAGCGCAAGGATAGGCGCCAGATAACGGAATACTGCAATATAAACATTTATATAAGTAGGCAGTGCGTTCTGCAAGGATTCTACGATCTGCATTCCGTCACCTCCTTTTTTATTGGGAAATTTCTATAACAATGTCATTAAGATAAGCAAAATCCCTTGCCTCCCTCATTTATGAGGGAGGTGGATTCGCCGAAGGCGAAGACGGAGGGAGTGCTCCCCCAGTCAAAAATCAAAGATTTTTGCCAGCCCCCTCACAAGTGCGGGGGCCAAGCTTACTTCAACATTTGCCCTTATTTCTCAAGTTGCCGCAAAAGCGCGATTTCCCGGGCATAACCCGGCAATTCGTTGGGCGTTTCCAAAATCATCGGCAATTGTCGCAGCACCGGATGATTGACGATGGCACGGAAGGTATCCACACCCAAAGAGCCCTCACCCAAAAGCTCGTGGCGGTCCTTATGACTGGCAAAGGGATTTTTGGAATCGTTCAGGTGCAAAGCCTTCAGCCGGTCAAGACCGATGACCCGGTCAAACTCCGCCAAAACACCGTCCAAATCGTTTACAATATCATAACCGCCGTCGTGGACGTGGCAGCTGTCCAGGCATACGCCCACACTGTTGCTGCCGACGCCATCGATAATGGCCTTCAGTTCTTCAAATCTTCCGCCGATCTCGCTGCCCTTGCCTGCCATAGTTTCCAGCAGCACCGTCACCGGATAGCCCGGCTCCAAAGCTTTTTTCAGAGCTTTTACAATATAATCGATGCCGGCTTCCGTTCCCTGTCCCACGTGGGAGCCGGGATGAAAATTATAGTAGTTGCCCGGAAGGGCTGCCATCCGCCGCAGATCGTCGCACAGCACAGAAGCGGCAAATTCCCGTCCGCTTTCCTCGGCAGTACAAAGATTCATCGTATATGCGCCGTGGGCAACCAAAGGACCAAACTGATGGTCTTTCAGCGCCTGAACAGCCTTTTCACAATCCACCGGATCTTCCGGCTTTGCCTTGCTGCCCCGGGGATTGCGTGTAAAAAACGCAAAGGTATTCGCCCCAATGGAAAGGGCAGTTTCTACCATCGCCAAATTGCCTGCGGAATTGGACAAATGGCATCCTGCGTAAATCATCTGTACATCCTCCCTGATCATTTTTTATTAGGATACCACATATTCGCTAAAAAAGCAATGAGGCACCGACAGAATTAAGAAGCACATCCCGGCTCCCCTGTAGGGGAGCTGTCAGCGGCGAGGAACGAGCCGCTGACTGAGGGGTTTGTACTATTTCATTCACCACGGAAAGCCCCTCTAACCCCTCCGTGCTCGCTTCGCTCGCCCACCTCCCCTGCAGGGGAGGCATATTTGCAGAAACACCGCTCTGCATTGCAAACCGCCCATCGTTTTTTAGACGATGGGCGGGTTTCTTTATGCACTTAGTTCTTTCGCTGCCAGGTGGTAGTTATAGAGGGCTCTCATCAGGTTTTTCAGCGTTTTGCTCCCCTTTTCGTTCATACGGACTATGTAATTCATAGGACCGTAGGTAACGGAAAGCACATTGCCGTCTGCATCAGTCACAGTTAATGTGATCTGCTGATCCAGATCCTGGGGTAGAATATCCGCAATTTCCACGTAGTACATATCATCCTTGGCAACAGGGGTATAGGTATTACCGTTTGCGGTAAAGGTCACATTGGACACATCGCCGGCAAAGTAGTACCGCACAGCGATCCGATCCCGATAAACAAGGCTTGCGCCGTAGAAGGTCATACCTTCGATCGCGCCGCTGAGGGTCAAATCCGTTACTGCTTCCGGAACCTCCTGCACCGCGGCATCGGTAATGCCGTCACTGGCAAGTTCTTCTGTATTATAACCGAAGTAGCTCTGTGCCGCACCGCCATAGCTGAGCATTTCTTTGACCAATGTGTGATACCGGCTGTAGCTTTCGTCAGCGAGGACAGCATCGCAGTACTGCCGCACAGAATAGGTCGCCGTACTGCCGATCTGACTGCCATTTACAACCATAACGATTATGCACTCATTCATCTGTGCCGCAGAAATGTGAGCTGTGAGATAATAATGACCATCCTCAGTTTTTTCCAATCCGGATACCTGATGGGTCACCATTTCATCGCCCACGATCAGTCTGACCTTGGCTGTACTTTCGATGCTCTCGCTGATCTGCAGATAATAATTCACTTTAAAATCATCTTGAAGAACAATGTTCCATTGCGCAACCTTTCCAACAAGCATATCCACAGCTTCGATGGCAGCATCTCCGCAGACGGAACAGACCTTCTGTTTCTGCCCGGTTGTTGTAAATGTTGGCTTTACAGCAATTTCATACGCGCCGTAATCGTGCCCCAAAGCAGGAATGGTGCTTGGATTTGTAATTACATCCCAATTTAAATCAAACATACAGCTATACACGGAGGTATCATCAAAGGCATAATACGACTGTGTTCCGTTTTCTGTGCAAGTTGGCGGATTTTCATACAATGTCAAAAAATGCATATCCATTTCAACATTAGCATTGGTAACATTTGCAGCCTTGGGAATGTTGAGCCATTCTGTTTGCGTTCCCATATAGTACACATCTGTCAAGGACTCGCACCGAATAAAGGCAGGATATCCGGTATTGCTGCTGCCGGTAATGGTGGTTATAGAAGCCGGAAGCATCAAATTGTTCAGATTTGCGCAATCATTAAAGGCATTCAATGCCAAGGTCGTCAGTGTGTCCGGCAAGGATATGGTGGTAACAGCTTCCAAATATTCAAAGGTGTAACTGGGTATGACTGTAATTCCGGATTCTACAACAACAGTTTTAATTTGACTGCTGTACGAATACCAGGGCATATAAGATCCGCTAAACCGGGACTCGATCGCACCGCTTCCCAGTATGGTCAGTGTTCCTGTATCCTGGTTAAACAGCCATACTACATTATCACCGTGATAGCCGGCGATTTCACCGTTTTCTCCCCTGATAGCCCAGGTAATATTACCGCCGTAGTTCTGCATAACATCGGAGGTCCAGGAGGATCTTGTGATTGGGTAATAGGCAGTCAATGTATCGCCGGCAAAAATACTGGATACATACATTTCCGGCGCATCTCCGCAAAAGATGATCTCAGACAAAGCTGAGGAATAATAAAACGCGTATTCCTCGATCACAGCTACAGTTTTGGGGACAGTGACCGACTGGAGATTTTTGCAGTATCCAAAGGATTGATAGCCTATATGGGTAACACCGTCGGCAATGACATATGACGTTCTTCCAGCACCCAAAGGATAGTGGAGCAAACGGGTCATATCCTTGCTGTAAAGAACGCCGTCATCTGCACACAAAATGGAGTTGTCAGCGTCTACGGTAAATTGTTTGATGCCGGTACATTTTGAAAAAACACTGCTTTCCCAGCTTGAATATTCTTCAGCGCCAAATGTATGCACACTGGCAGGAATATGTACACTCGTAAGACCCGTACATTGCGCAAACGCGCCAACACCCAATACTTCCAGAGAATCCGGCAAGGATACCTGTGTCAAATCGTAGCAAAAAGAAAACGCGTAATCATCAATGACCTTCACGCCGAAAGGTATGGATATCGTTGTTACCGGCTCAACAGATGAAAAGGCGTATTTTCCGATCTCCGTTACGCCGCTTCCTATGGACACCGATGTAACATAGCAACTGCCGTAAAAGGCGTAATCACCAATGGAAGTTACTCCGTTTTGGATAACGATGCTTGTTACCAACCCTCCGCTGCTGTTGCCGCTGCTGACATAATCTGCCCAGGGTGCTTCATCAGCTTCATAGTCATACATATCGCCGGTGCCGCCTATGTACAAGGTCTTACCGCTGATCCACCATCGGGCAGATACTCCGCAAGAACCGCTGGTAGCCGCGCTGGTATGGGTTGGAATCAGCGCAAACGCAGCCAAAAGCACTAAAAGGCACAAAGCCGATGATAACCATCTTTTTTTCATTTTTTCACACTCCTTGAGAACATCGGGTAAATAAAAAAGGTGTGTAGCCGAAACCACACACCCGAAAAATGCAGCCCCGATTGCCGCGACGCAATTTCAGTATAACCCGTACAAGAGTACAACAAAGAGCATGCATTTTTACCGAAGCTAAAATGCACGTCTTGTACAAAATTATACCGTATTCAATTGCGTCGCAGCTTCAGTATAGCATTTCCCGGATTTTTTATCAAGTGTTATCTCGAAAAATTCAGCAGCAGTGACTTTACTTTCCCCTGCCGGTAATGTATAATTTAGGTATATGTATCTGCAGCAAAGGCTTCTCCTGGAGGAGAAGCTGTCACCGAAGGTGACTGATGAGGTGTGCA
>CAZLLC010000034.1:0-14503 GCA_964560245.1 uncultured Oscillospiraceae bacterium
CGCCGTTCCTCATCCGCCCCTTCGGGGCACCTTCCCCCCGGGGGAAGGTATTTTTGGTGCGCTAAATTCTAATTTATATCGGGCTGTTATTTGTAATAGATTTTGAAATTCAAGACCATACTATGTACAAAATGATTATAAAAGTTGTTGCCGGGGGCAATGGAGCTGCTTCCGGGATTGGAGGATCAGAAGATGAAAAAGTCCGGCATTTCTGTGTTATTGGTACTGACAATGCTCTTAAGCCTGCTGTCCGGCTGCGGCAGCGGCAGTCAAGATCCCAACGGCGCGCTGACGCAGCCCGGCGAAAACAGTTTTTCTTATCAAGATCCCTATGCAGCCTATGCCGACGATTACGATGGGCTCAGTCAGGCTATATACAGCGACCATTTAGGGGCATTTTATGAGCTTTATGAGCAGGCGAAATCTGCCCGATCCGTATCTGTGCGTCACGCCCTGATGGCTCAGGCGGAGGCAAAGCTGATGGAGGCGGCGGTTATGATGCCCAATTATTCAGGTGGCGGTGCTTACGCGCTCACACGGGTGGCACCCTATACCATCCCCTATGCCCTATGGGGCAATGACCGCTACCGCTACCACAACGCGGTGCTCACCACTGAGCTGATCGCTGCGGAGCACATAGGGGAAATGAGATCTCAATGGGCGCGGCTGAAGGGCAGCGGCACCTACGAGCAGTGGGCAAAAGACTATTTGACGCAAAAGGGCTACAAGCTGAAGGATACCTATGCGCTGCTGTATTCCGGCGATCCGGAGACCTGGGATGTTTTGGCTACCTCCAAATCCGTTGATTCCAGAGCGCTGATCAACACCTATGACGGGCTGTATGAATATGATTGCGAGGGCACGGTGCAGCCGGTCTTGGCTACCGGCCATACCGTCACAGAAAACAGTGACGGCACGGTGTCGTATACCTTTACCCTCCGCTCGGATGCGGTATGGGTGGATTCTCAGGGGCGGCAGATCGCCCAGGTAACTGCCGACGATTTTGTTGCCGGGCTGCAGCATATGATGGATGCCGCAGGCGGTATGGAATACCTGACCGAAGGCGTGATCTTGGGCGCTGATGCCTATATCAGCGGTGAGATCACCGATTTTTCGGAAGTAGGCATAAGGGCGCCCGATGCCCATACGGTGGTCTATACGCTGAGCAGTCCTGTCCCGTATTTTATGACTATGCTGGGCTACGGTGTTTTTGCGCCGCTGTGCCGCAGCTACTTTTTGTCCAAGGGCGGCGCTTTCGGCACGGATTACACCGATGAGGTGGCATCAAAAATGTCCTACGGCAAGACCCCCAACGATATTGCTTACTGCGGCCCCTACCTGATCTCCAGCTACACCCCGGGCAATACCGTGGTGTTTTCCTCCAATCCTTCCTACTGGAACAGCGATCAGATCAACATCAAAACCATCACCTGGAGATTTTCCGACGGAACAGATGTGCTAAAGGGCTACAATGACACAGTTTCCGGAACGGTTGACGGCGCAAACCTCAACGCCTCCGCCACGGTGCAGGCAAAAAACGATGGAATGTTTGAAAGGTATGCCTATGTTTCCTCCAACGATGCCACTACCTTTTTCACCTTTTACAATCTGAACCGGGTGGCAACTGCCAATTTTAACGATCCTACGGCAGGCGTTTCCACCAAGACCTATGAGCAGCTTGCCCGTTCCCGGGCGGCGATGCACAACCAGAATTTTCGGCTGGCGCTGTCCTGCGCTGTGGATCGGGGCGCGTACAATGCCCAGTCTGTGGGCGAAGATCTGAAAAATACCTCCTTGCGTAACACCTACACGCCGGGTAATTTTGTTTTCCTGACAGAGGAAGTAACAGTGCCGGTGGGTGACGTGGATAAGACCTATGCCGCCGGCACATACTACGGTCAAATTATGCAGGATCAGATCGACGCGGACGGCTATCAGATCAAAGTGTGGGATCCGGCGGCTGAAAACGGCATTGGTTCTTCTGATGGGTTTGACGGCTGGTACGATCCGGTGTATGCCCAGCAGCTTTTAAATGCCGCCGCAGCGCAGCTGGCTGCCCAGGGGGTTGAGATATCCTCCGAAAACCCCATTTATCTGGATTTTCCCTACTATTCATCCTCCGAAACCAACACCAATATGGCAAATGCCTATAAAAAGTCGGTGGAACGCTCTTTGAACGGCTGGGTGATCGTGAATTTGGTGGATTGCGGTGACATCCACGGCGTGAATTATGCCGGCTATTTTATATCCATGGGTTCGGAGGCCAACTATGAGCTGTACAGCTATTCCGGCTGGAGCCCGGATTACGGCGACCCTCAGACTTATCTGGACACGCTTTTGCCGGACTATGCCGGGTATATGACAATGATGCTGGGACTGTTTTAAAAAGCGGGTGTAACATCTGAAATATTTGCCGAATTATAAACTGCTGCGCGATCTTGCAAATTGACAATGGACAATTGATAATGGACAATTAAAGGTATTTCCTTCGGAAATAATTTAAAATAGTCCGCAAAGCGGACACCATAATTGTCAATTTTCAATTGTCAATTGTCAATTGCTTACTGTTACAGCGCACAATCCTATAGAAACTGTAAAATGAGAGATGGACGATGAAAAAGTATTTATTGGGCAGAGTTTTGCGTGGGCTGCTTTCGGTGATCATCGTGGTCGTGGTGGTTATGGTGATGATCTATTCCTTTTTGGACAGGACACTGATCTTTGCCAAAGACCCGGTGTGGAGCAAGCAGAAGCACAATGCCAAGCAGGCTTATCAGATGCAGCAGTGGGAGCGGTACGGCTATGTGGACTATGTGCCCTATGCAGATTATCTGAAGGAGCTGCTGTATGCCGGAACCATCACCGGGGAGCAGTATAACAGTGCTGTAAAATTTGGCGATACGGCTCAGGCTGACAGTACAGAAGCAGCGGCGTTTGTAGAGCAGTTTACCCGGCATTACAGCGCGCAGGGATATACCGTTGTTCGTCTTGACGCGGTAATGCGGGGCAACACAAAAAAATATCAGGAGGGCGGCGAGCCCAAGCTGTATGCCTACCGGGATGTACCGCTGATCAGCCGGGTGCTGCGTTATTTTGCCGGCATTATCACGGTGGATAATATCCACAATGCTTCAGGTATTGCACAGCAGGACAGAGGGCTGACCTTTACCTGGTATGATCCTGCCTACGGCGGCAAAAAATTCTCACCTGCCATTATGGGCTACGGCACTACTCACCGGTATCTGCTGTATTTCGATGAGCGGTTTCCCTATATCCACCAAAATCTGGTGACGGTCAACCTGGGACAGTCCTACAGTGTCAACAAAGGGGTGGACATTGTCACAACAATGACAGAAGGACAGGGCTCTTTGGTCTATTCCACTGTTACCTATCCTTCCGGTCAGGTGCAGTACAGCGCCGATGATCTGCACAGCGCGGTCTATGTGCCGGATTCTCTTGCCTACGGCACAGTGGTGGTGCAGCAAAGCTTTGTTGATGACTACACCGGCATAAACACCAATAAATCCGGTCTGTCCAGGCTGGGCTATTCCTTTGTGATCGGATCGATGGCGGTGCTGCTGTCCTATGTGCTGGCGATCCCTTTGACCATTGCTATGGCGCGGCGTAAGGACAGACTGACGGATCATTTGGGTACCGCGTATATCATCTTTATTACAGCAGTGCCTTCGTTGGCGTATATTTTTCTGTTTAAGGCCATTGGCGGCACCTTGGGACTTCCCACCACCTTTGATACTGTAGATCCAAATGCCCTGATGTATATCCTGCCCATCATTTCTTTGGCGCTGCCTGCGGTGGCAGGTCTGATGAAGTGGCTGCGCCGGTATATGATCGACCATATGAACACCGACTATGTAAAATTTGCCCGCAGCAACGGTCTGTCCGAGAGGGAGATCTTTTCCTCCCACGTGCTGAAAAATGCCATTATTCCCATTGTCCACGGTATTCCCGCCAGTTTTTTAGGGGCGCTGATCGGCGCTATTATTACCGAGCGGGTGTATGTGATCCCCGGTGCCGGCAATCTGCTGACCACCGCCATCAATTACTATGACAACGGGGTGATCGTGGGCGTGACGCTGTTTTACGGTCTGCTCAGCGTAGCATCGGTGATCCTAGGCGATATACTGATCTGTGTGATGGATCCCAGAATATCCTTCACAACGAAAGGAGGGTGACAGTCTTGGTGGATCTGGACGAATTTCATCTTTCTGATGAGGAGCTGTTTTCGCCGGCAGGCAATGACCGGCTGGCTTCTGAGAAGATCGCCGCGCCCCGCTATTCCTACTGGCGGTCTGTGTTTCGTGTGTTTTTCAAAAAGAAGATCAATACGGTGGCGCTGCTCCTGCTGGCACTGCTGCTGATCTTCACCTATGTGTACCCGGCAGTGATCGGCTACGACCCGGCGGTAGACCCCTATATCAATCTGCTGGACAGCGGCGGCAAGCACCTGCGTCCTGCCGCGGCAATGCAGCGGTATGGGGCAAATATCCATTGGATCTTAGGCTCTGGGGCTTCCGGTGAATCCACCTTTGATGCCATTTGGTACGGCGCCGGGATCTCCGTTTCTCTGGCACTGATCTGCGCCTTGATCAATTTGACCGTGGGTGTGGTGATCGGCGCGGTGTGGGGCTTCAGCAAGAAGGTGGATGCGGTGATGACGGAGGTTTACAATGTTGTTGCCAACGTGCCCTATATTCTGCTGATCGCCGTGCTGGTGCTGATACTGTCTGCCAGCTTTTGGACAATGGTGTTTGCGCTCACGGTCACGGGCTGGGTGGGCATTGCCTACTTTATCCGCACCCAGGTGATCATCATCCGTGACCGGGAGTATAATCTGGCTTCCCGCTGCTTGGGTACGCCTCTGACCCGGATCGCCACCAAGAACATCCTGCCCTTTATGACCTCCGTCATCGTTACCCTGGCTGCGGCAGAGATCCCGTCCTATATCTCCTATGAGGTGTTTTTAAGCTATATTGGATTGGGTCTACAGGATATGTCCTTGGGCAAGCTGATCGAGGCTTCTCAGGGAGCAATGGTCACCAAGGGCTGGGAGTTGGAATTTTGGAGTCCGGTAGCCATTGCTTCTGTTATTACGGTGGCGCTGTATGTGGTGGGGCAGAATTTGGGCGACGCCTCTGACCCCCGGACCCATATGTAATGGCAATACTGTCAACTTAAGAGAAAAGCACAGCATCCTCGACTCCCTCCCTGAGGGGGCCAAGGATTAGGTTGATGACATTGTATGTAAGGGGTAGACTATGGAGCAAAAAAGGGTTTTATTATCTGTCCGGGATCTTTATGTGAAATTCCGTGCCCGGGGCAGGATCCTGACTGCCATCAGGGGTATTTCCCTGGAGTTTTATGAGGGCGAAGCCATTGCCATCGTGGGAGAATCAGGCTCCGGCAAATCGGTGCTGACAAAGACCTTTGCCGGTATGCTGGAAGCCAACGGCTATATCCATCAGGGGGATATCATCTTTAATGACGGCGCCTGTACGCTGAATTTGGCAAAGCTGCGGCACAATAAGGACTGGCAGCATATCCGGGGCGGCAGGATCGCCACAGTATTTCAGGATCCTATGACCTCCTTAAATCCCATCGTCACCATCGGTAAGCAGATCACTTCTGTGATCATGAAGCATCAAAACTGCACGGAAGCCCAGGCAAGAGCCCGGGCGCTTGAGATGATGAAAAAAGTGGGTATTTCCAATGCAGAGCAACGATTTGACGATTATCCTTTTCAGTATTCCGGCGGTATGCGTCAGCGGATCGTCATTGCCATTGCGCTGTCCTGTCAGCCAAAGATCTTAATATGTGACGAGCCGACCACGGCGCTGGATGTGACCATCCAGGCGCAGATATTGAAGCTGATCAAGGACTTGCGAAAGGAGTTTGGCTATACCATCGTGTTTATTACCCACGATTTAGGTGTGGTTGCCAATATTGCCGACCGGGTGGCGGTGCTGTACGCCGGTCAGGTGGTGGAGCAGGGGACGGTGGAGGAGATCTTTTACGATCCCCGGCATCCCTATACCTGGGCACTGCTGTCCAGCCTGCCCCAGCTTGCGCAGAAAAATACAAAGCTGTATTCCATCACCGGCACGCCCCCTTCTTTATATAACGAAATTGTGGGAGATGCTTTTGCACCCCGTAACCCCTATTGCCTGAAGATCGATACTCTGAAGGAGCCGCCCATGTTCCGGGTCAGTGATACCCATTATGCCAAGACCTGGCTGCTGGATCCCAGAGCGCCAAAGGTGGAAAAGCCGGAGATCATTCAAAATATCCACGAAAAACTGATGAAATCTTTTAATCCTTAAGGAGTGCCATAATGTCTAAGGAACAGAAGAACACGGCGGCGCATCTGCCGGAACAAGGTCCTGTGGATGAAAACGGCAGGCAGATCCTGCTTTCTTTTAAAAATGTGGATATTACCTTCGGCAAGGGGGAAAGTGTGGTTCGGGCGGTAAAAAACGCCAATTTTGATGTTTACAAGGGGGAGACCTTTTCTTTGGTGGGAGAATCCGGTTCCGGCAAGACCACCATCGGTCGGGCGGTGATCCGGGTCAATCCCTGCGCCGCCGGTGAGATTCAGTACAAAGGCGTGCGGATCTCCGGTAAGACCAAACGGTCGTTGGAACGGGAGGTGATCCGCAATATACAGATGGTGTTTCAGGACCCGGCGGCTTCTTTAAATGAGCGTGCCACGGTGGATTATATCGTATCCGAGGGGCTTTACAATTTCCATCTGTACGAAAATGAGGCAGACCGTGTTCGCAAGGTGGAGAAGATTATTGAGGAAGTGGGGCTGCTTCCGGAGCATTTGACCCGGTATCCCCACGAATTTTCCGGCGGTCAGCGGCAGCGGATCGGTCTTGCCCGGGCAATGGTGATGGAGCCGGAGCTGGTGATCGCAGATGAACCCATCTCCGCGCTGGATGTTTCCATCCGTGCCCAAGTGCTGAATCTGTTGAAGAAATTTCAGCAGGAACGGGATGTGACCTATCTGTTTATTGCCCACGATCTGTCCATCGTCCGGTTTATTTCTGACCGGATCGGCGTGATCTATAAAGGGGATATTGTGGAGATCGCCGGGGCAGAGGAGCTTTTTGATTACCCCCTGCATCCGTATACCCGCAGCTTGATCTCAGCCATTCCCATCCCCGACCCCCGGCTGGAGAAAAACAAGGTGCTTTTCACCTATGATCCCGGTATCCACGATTATTCTCAGGAACAGCCCCGGCTGGTGGATATTGGATACGGTCATCAGGTGTTCGGCACAGAAAAGGAAACAGAAGCATACCGGGCGATCCGGGAAAAGGGCGAAAAGCTGCGTCCGGTTACCGTAGCAACCGGCGCTGCACCAAAACCTGTTGAGGAAGAACCACGGATCAGCGATCTGTTTTTGGAGCAGCCCCTGCACGATACCGGCAGCAGGTGGTATTTGGTGGGATCGTTTTTCCTGCCCCTTGTGGGGCTTGTTGCGGCCTTTTTGTTCCGCAGGCGCAATTTTTATCGCAATTTCAAGGCCTGCCGGAAGGGCGCGTTGCTGGGCTTGGGCATAACAGGCGGTGTGGTGGGCGTCTTCCTGCTGTGCCTTCTGCTGGCGGTACTGTGATCTGTTATTAGGGGCTGTAAAGTAACGTATATTCATTCATTTAAGATGCATACGATCCAGCCCCCTCATTGAGGGGGCTGGATTTTTGCGTAGCAAAAAGACTGGGGGAGTGTCCTATCGTTCGATAAGGCACTCCCTCCGTCTTTGCCTAACGGCAAAGCCACCTCCCTCAAAGAGGGAGGCAAGCTCCTGATGTATATTGTGTATAATTATTACCGTTTTTTTACAGCTTCTATATTTGCAATTGACACAAGGAAGGAGAGTTGCTAAAATGTAGAGGAACAGAAAAAGGAGGTATTCCTATGGTCAATATCAGTATGCGGAGCTTTAGAATTGAGAGGATCAATTACTGTAATCAGTTTGGCGGTCAAAAGACCATCAATATCCGTACAGGAATGAATTTTAAACTGAATTATGCACCCAAGGACAAGTCCTGCCTGGGCAGAATGATCATTCAGCTGAAGCCCACAGATATCAGTATGCCTTATGTTTATGAGATCGAAATGGTGGGTATTTTCAATTACGACCCCAGTGAGGATAAGCGGGAAGTCCACGTGGAAGTGGCAAGAACGATGCACCAGTATATGGTCGATGTGAGTGACGCAATGATGAAATCTGCCGGCGGTCCGGTGCTGAAGCTGCCGGAATTTAAAATGACCGTGGACGATGTACAGGTGAATGATCCGCAATAAAGCGGCAAAAAAGCGTGTTGCACAATTCAACATTTATCGATAGAGAGGGTGGTACCTCGCTTCGTCTAAAACCATATTGCTTAGAGAAATAGGTTGCTACGGCGCAGCAACCCTCGGCCCCCTCATTTATGAGGGGGCTGTCTTTTTGCCGATTTTAGGCAATAAGACTGGGGGAGTTGAGCTTTTGTTTTCTCCCCCCGGCTTCGCTTCGCTCAGCCACCCCCCCTCACAAGTGCGGGGGGCAAGGGGCAGCAGAATGTAGCCAAATGCATAGTTATAGGGCGTTGCAAAATGCTGCAACGCCCCCTTTTTTATTAAATTAAACGGGTCCATTCGGTCAGCAGGATACCGGGAATACTCCAGATCAGCTGATACAACAGGATATTCAGCGGTGTCAGCAATTCGATATGTCCGATAATGGTCAGTGTCAGCATCATACCGATACCCACAATGCCACCGATCATATGCACGATCAGCCCCAAATAGCTTGCGTTTCGTAGGGAACGGGCGCCGGTGATGCCAAAGGCTGCGGCAGACAGGTCTGATTTGGTGACCAATGCCACAGGCGTGCTTTCCATATCTGCTTCCATTTCGCTGAGCGCGCCGCGGACCTGGCTGTCGGCAATGGTGATCTTTTTGGGATTGATGCCGAACTTTGACCGGAGGAAGCCGGGTGTCAGCAGGAAATCGCTGTCAGAGATCACCGGATTCAAGCCCCGGTAATTGCACAGGGTGTGCAGTCCGCCGGTGGCATTCCAGTCTTTTTCATAGCTGATGGCAAACAGACCGCACAGCACACCGTCAATGGCCACACATACCGCGTGGGAGACCTTCAGACCTTCGGGGATCTCCACATCCATATCCCGGAGGAAATGCAGACTGCCAACCAGAACGTTTTCGCCCCGGACACTGCCGCCGATACCGCCGGTATAGCGCTGGAAATCCTGGGTTGCCAGGTGGTGGCAGTTGCGGCTTTCCAGCACCTGCTCGAACAGGGGCGCCAGGCCGCTGCCGTCGGCTAAGATCAGGGAAGTGCCGTAAGCCACTACTTCGTCAGGTTCCCGGGTGCCAAAGAATTTTACGCCGTTCATCTTCACCGTTCCGGCAGGAAACAGATCGAAATGACTGACCGGGAAGATCGCTTTGCCGGCAGCGGCTTCCACGCCCTTCCAGCCGCACAGCACACAGCCCAAACGGGACAGCCGCTTTTGCAGAATATCCGCGGGGCGGGAAAGTGTGATGAAAAAGCTGGCAGGAACAGCCGCCAACAGGGTAACGGCCGCGATCTGCACGCCGGTGCTGATATCGTGAAGAACAGCGCCGGTGATACCCACACCTACAGAGGCGATCAGCGCGCCGATGGTGTACCAGGAACGGATCTTATCCGGCACAGGACGGCTACGGTAACTGTCCATAAATTCATCTACCTGACCGTTCTGTCGCAGAAAGACCTTTTGTTCATTAAGGGGCTGCTGGGAAACACGGATGCTGGTCAGGTTGGTAGCTTTGCGCATAGCATCCATTTGATTGGTTTCTGTGCGGCGGCGGTACAGGCTGTCCAACAGGGAGAAAAAGACCAGCAAAGTAAAAGGCGCGCAGCAGGGCACACGCAGCTGCTGCAGGCACAGCACGCCGTCAATGCAGCAAAGGATAAAGGAAAAGATCAGCAGTGTATTAAGGGAGAAGCGACCGTGGATCAGATCCGCCAGTCCTTCGATCAGCCGGTGGCTGCCGATCAGGGCGCACAGGAATATGGATAAAAGCTGACCGAAGATCATCAACCGCAGACGGTCAGCCTGCACCATACCCACCGCGTACATCACCGTGGAGCCGGCGCACAGGACCGTGACGATCAGGGTGATGAACAGCAGGATCTGGAGCTTTCCAACACCCAGCTCCATAAGCTGATAGTACCGTTTTTCCGGACCTGCTACCAGCTTGCGCTTTAATTCCCGCAGCCGGGAGTGGGGGTAAAACAGGATGGGCTGGGGCGGTACGTATTCGCCCATAGGTTGCTCATACTCCGGCTCCCATTGGTCGGAGAAGGCTTCCTCGGTTTCCTGAGAGGGTGCTTCCGGTTCTTCTTCCTCATCATCAATAACAACAGCGCCGGAATAGCTGCCTTTGGGCAATTGGGCAGGATCCATCCGGATGGTATCATCGGTTAATGGAGCAGGCTCCTCCGGGATCATCTCCGGAGGGAGCTCCGGGTCGGGCAGATCTTCGCCGTCAAGGGCGTTGAATTCTTTAATAATGGCATCTAAGTCCAGATCTTCCAATACTTCGTTTTCGTTATTCAGTTCCTGAGGTTCTTGATGGTCCATAGTATTCCTCCTGTGTTCGACTATGCAAGCCGCTGGCGCACCGCTTCGTACAGTAAAATGGATGCGCTGGCAGAGGCGTTCAGGGATGTGATGTGTCCCTTCATCGGGATGTGGACGGTCATATCGCAGCTTTTTTGCACCAACCGGCTCATACCGTCACCCTCAGAGCCGATAACGATGGCGGCAGGACCGGTCAGATCAGCCTGGTACATCGGCACAGAGCCCTCCGCGGCAGTGCCGAAGATCCAGACACCCTTTTGCTTCAGCTCCTCAATGGTGTTTACGATGTTGGTCACCTTGGCCACCTTCATATATTCCAATGCGCCGGCAGAGGTTTTGGCAACCACGGCGGTAAGCCCTACACTGCGGCGCTTGGGGATGATCACACCGTGAGCGCCGGCGCATTCAGCCGAGCGGATGATGGCGCCTAAGTTGTGGGGATCGGAAAGCTCATCGCAGATCACGATCAGGGGCGCTTCACCCCGGTCGGCGGCAGTTTGCAGAATATCGTCAATGCTGGCGTATTCCCGGGCAGCGGCTAAAGCGATCACACCCTGATGAGCGCCGGTGGTGCTCATAGCATTCAGCTTCCGGCGGTCTACCGGCACAACGACGGCACCGGCCTCCTTAGCCTGGGCAGCCAAATGCTGCAGACCCCGGTCTGTTTCGCCGGCGGCGATGAATACCTTGTCAATGGTCCTGCCGCTTTTCAGCGCTTCTGTCAGGGCGTTGCGGCCTTCCAGCTGATTTTCGTTTTCTTCTATAGGTTCCCGGTCACGCCGGCGGTACTGTTCTTTCATATTTATTCTCCTTCAGGACAAAACCTTGCATTATATAAAATCATTATAACAGAGTTTCTGCCTGCTCACAACAAATATTTTTCCGCTCCGCCTAAGAATTAACAGAAATTTTACCGGAAAAGTGGTATGCTTGATTGCACAGGCCGAAAAAATGTGATATGATGGGCAAAATAAAACAAAAAGAACTAAGGGGGTGCAGTATATGGAACCGAAGAATAACGACCCGCAGAAGAATCCGCAGGACGGGGATAAGAAGCCAAAAGGCATATGGATGGCGCTGATGATCACCATTGTGATCGTGCTGGGCATCAGTATGATCTATAATGCGGTACGCAACAGCCAATATAAAGAGGTCAAATTCTCCGATTTTCTGGAGGCAATGGAAAACGGTGAGCTGAAGGAAGTGAATTTCCGCTACGATCGGGTGATCTATATGACTGTGGAGGAGGCAGCGCTGCCTGCCACTGAGCGAAAGGCTTGCTATACCGGTCTGCCGGAAGGGGATATTCTGGAACTGGCCAGAGAATTACAGGAGATGGGCGTGACGGTAAATCAGCCCATTGTGGAGGATAATTCCACGATCATTATGATCCTGTATTATGCCGGAACGTTTTTGCTGGTGTTCTTCCTGATGCGCAGCTTGACCAAACGGATGAGCGGCGACGGGATGATGGGCGCAATGGGCGGCAACAAGGCCAAGGTCTATATGGAAAAGCAGACCGGTGTTACATTCCAGGATGTGGCCGGTCAGGATGAAGCCAAGGAATCTTTGCAGGAGATCATTGATTTTCTGCATAACCCCAATAAATACAGCGAGATCGGCGCCAAGCTGCCAAAGGGCGTGCTGCTGGTAGGCTCTCCCGGTACAGGTAAAACACTGCTTGCCAAGGCGGTTGCCGGTGAAGCAGGCGTGCCCTTTTTCTCCATTTCCGGCTCGGAGTTTGAGGAAATGTTCGTGGGCGTGGGTGCCAGCCGTGTGCGCAGTCTGTTCCAGCAGGCGGCGAAGGTAGCGCCCTGTATCATTTTTATCGATGAGATCGATGCGGTGGGTCACAGCCGGGATGCCCGTTTCGGACACAACGATCAGACCCTGAATCAGCTTTTGGGTGAATTGGACGGCTTTGATTCCTCCAAGGGCGTGGTGATCTTAGCAGCCACCAACCGTCCGGAAATTCTGGACAAGGCACTGCTCCGGGCAGGTCGTTTTGACCGCCGGGTGATCGTGGACCGTCCCAATCTGCAGGGTCGTTTAGATACCCTGAAGGTCCACACCAGAAAGATCAAGCTGGCAGAGGATGTGGATCTGCGGAAGCTGGCACAGGCAACGGCCGGCGCGGTGGGCGCGGACCTGGCAAACCTTGTAAACGAAGCGGCCTTGCGGGCTGTTCGTCACGGCAGAAAGCTGGTGAATCAGGAGGATCTTTTGGTCTCCTTTGAAACGGTGATCGCCGGTACGGAAAAGAAAAACACCGTTCTGACCGACACGGAAAAGCGGCTGGTTGCCTACCACGAGGTGGGTCACGCCCTGGTGGCGGCTTTGGAAAAGCATACCCAGCCGGTGAGCAAGATCACCATCGTGCCCCATACCTCCGGCGCTTTGGGTTATACTATGCAGATGCCCGAGGAGGAAAAATATCTGCATACAGCCCAGGAACTGCAGATACAGCTGCGGACACTGGTTGGCGGACGGGCGGCAGAGCAGATCGTATTCGGCGTGCAGACCACCGGCGCTTCCAACGATATTCAGCGTGCAACCGCTTTGGCGCGGAATATGGTGACATTGTACGGTATGTCTGATGCTTTGGGTCTGATGGCGCCGGCAACGGTGAAAAATGAGTATCTGGAGGGTCAGTCTTATCTGGACTGCTCTCAGGAAACAGCGGCTGTGGTGGATCAGGAAGTGAAAAAGATCCTGGAGAACGCCTACACCGCCGCAAAGAAGCTTCTGGAGGAAAACAGAGCCCTTTTGGATGAGGTTTCCCTGTATCTGCTGAATAAGGAGACCATCACCGGTGATGAGCTGATGGCCTTTGTAAACGCAGACAGCGTACCGGAAGCCTCTGCAGACGAACCCAGCGCAGAAGAAACAGACTTTGAAACAATTGACAATTGACAATTATTAGTTCGCGCTATAAAGGCTCCCCTTTGAGGGGAGCTGGCAAAAATCGGCACTTCGGAACCGATTTTTGACTGAGGGGTGGAATTGATCTCGTGGCAACACCTCATCCGACCTCGCTGGCGCTCGGCCACCTTCTCCTCAAGGAGAAGGCTTATAATTCACTGTCAACTAAAAAAGCCACGCGAAACACTTCGTAAAGAAATTGTTTCGCGTGGCATTTTTTATTGGTTGAGCATTCTTTGGAACAGCTCCATATATTTTCCTGCCGGCACATTCCAGCTGAAATCCTGCTCCATATCCCGCTTCTGCAGGGCACGGAAGGCCTTCCGGTCATCCCGGTACAGGTGCAGACCCCGTTTCAGGGCTGCCAGGAAATCATCGGCGTTATAGCTTTGGAAGGTAAAGCCCAAGCCGTTCTCGCCGTGCTCGTCAGCGCCGGGAACGGTGTCCTGCAATCCGCCGGTGGCGTGTACCACAGGCACAGTGCCGTAACGCATAGCGTTCATTTGGCTCAGACCGCAGGGCTCGGATTTGGAGGGCATGAGGTACAGGTCACCGCCGGCGTAGATCCGGGCGGCAAGACCTAAGTCAAAGGTGATCCTTGCGGAAACTCTGTCGGGGAATTCTTCTGCCAGATCCCGGAAAAAGTCCTCAAAGTGACTTTCACCGGTGCCCAGGATCAGCAGCTGGCAGTCCTCTTCCCATAAAAGCCGCCGGGCAATATAGCACAGCAGATCCAGACCCTTGTGACCTGCCAGCCGGGTGACCATCACCATCAGCGGCACATCGGGCTTTACCGGCAGCCCCACTTCCTTCTGCAAAGCGGCCTTGCACTGGGCTTTGCCTCTGACAAAGGCCTTGGCACTGTAGTGGGCAGGCAATGCCGGGTCGGTTTCCGGGTTAAAGGTATTGGTGTCGATGCCGTTGGTGAT
>CAZLLC010000035.1:0-14484 GCA_964560245.1 uncultured Oscillospiraceae bacterium
TCGCCTGCGGAAATGTAGCTTGTACCGCTGTAGATCTTGATGGTTACCCTGCAGGTATCCTCAGCGGCATTATACAGGTCCATATTCATAATGCCGACCTCAGACAGATCAGAAATCTCATTCAGCGCTGCGGTGCTGATCGTGAAGGAAGGTACATAAGCCGCATCCACCAGGTCATTTCCGGTGATCTTGCCCACCACGCGGATATGGGCAGCGCTTCCCTCGGTTGCATATTCTGCAGACAGCTCTGCGCTGCCGCCTTCTGTTACGGTAATGCTTTCCAGTACAGAAGCGTCCTCAAAGTCCTGCAGGATCTTGGTGGGATAGGAGATAAATCTGGAGATCTTACGGGTGGTTCCGTCGGAAGCCTCGATCACCATTTCCAGATTGGTGTTTTCTTCCAGATCCAGGGTGTATTCATAGCTGGTATCACCGCTGACAGGCTCCTGAACCTGATCGTCGATGTAAACTGTGCTGTCTTCAGCAGCATAGTAGGTAACGGTGGCTTCACTGCCCTTGACGGTGACTGTCTGCAGCACAAAGCCGGTAGCATTCTCTACGACAGAGGAGATCAGGTCGTTTCTGACCTGGGTGAAGTCCAGTCCGCTCTCGCCATCAGCATACAATGCAGAACCGTTGTAGCTGACGCTTTCAACAATGCTTGCAATACTGCTTTCGGCGCTGAACTCACTGCCGTACTGGGCTTCCAGTTCTTCATACTGCGCTTTCAAAGCCAGCAGCATTTCCAGTTCTTCCATACCGTCACGCAGAGCCATCAGACGCATAGACGGCAGCGGTCCGTAGATACCGTAAGCCGCGCCGGGGTAAGCTAAGAAGCCATCGCCTGCAGGCCATTCTGAATCCGTGCGGCGGAAAGGCTGCTCATAGACATTGATGTACTGGTCTGGATACAAGGGGTTTTCATCGGTATAAGCGGCAGCATCCCAGTACAGGTTGCCCTCGATACCGTATTTTGCCTGCACCCAGGAATAGGTACGGGCACCCAACAGGTTGGGATCGCCAATGTGGTAGTTGCCGTAGGGCGCTCTGGGGCCGGTACAGCCATACCACCATACATTCTCAATACCCTTCTCCTGGCAAAGCGTAACCAGTTTGTCCGCAAGCTGATCGCTGAACACATCGAAGGTGGGGCAGATGGTGTTGAGCGCATCAACGACCGGTATAGCTTCCTCTGTATCGGCATTTTGGATCAACCAGGAAGCAGAATCTGCCGTCAGGGGTATAATATTGGGAATGTCCATAATGGAATTCTGCCAGTTTTCAATTTCCTTGAAGCTATTGAAAATACCGGTGGTGTCTGCCGCAATGGTATCAACGCATTCCTGCAGCATCGCATTCACATTGCCGATCATTGCCAGGGTATACGCACGCTTGTCAGCATCACTCAGGTCAGGCTCATCCACCACATACAGCATAGCCTTTTCAAAATAATCCTTTTCCGGGCTGCTGATGGAAGCGATGGCATAGATCATTTCCTTGGACTTTTCGGCAATCGTGCCGCCACCGGGAACCTCACCGGGCTCCGGCTGAATGGTATAGGTGGTAAGTCGGTCATAGTACTTGACCAAGGTGTCGATCACTTCTTCAGAAGTCTGGCTCTCCAAAGGCAGTGACTGCAGGGATACACGGTAATCCAGGAAGAACTCATAGTAAGTTTCCATCATTTCGATACTGCCGTCCAGCTCGCCCGGAGCAACACGGTCATAACGCCAGGAGAACAAGGTCTGACCGCTGGTGGTCTCCGGCAGGGTGTAATCATTGACAGTCACCTGCACGGGAATATCCATTGTTCCGTTTTCCACGGTCAGCTTAAAAGTACCCTCGTACACACCGGCAGGTGTTTCCGCCGGTACATAAACCGTTACCCACAGCGCCGCGTTCTGATCGGCAGCGATCTTCAGCTCCCCATAGGTCATCGCGGCATCAATAGGGATCAGGGCATCCGGGTGGGTATAGCTGCCGTAGGCAGCCTCGGCTACCTGGACATATTTTTCATTGTATACGGTGATGTTGTCCTTGCTCAGGACGTTGTCGCCGCACTGCAGATCGCTCTTTTCCAGGTAGTAGGCATTTACATCCTGGATAGCAGAGATCAGAAGCTGACAGCTCTCGTACTCGTTCTTCACCGTATTGAAGGTGAGCTCCGCTTCGCCTTTGTTGGCATAAGCTGTATCATTCTGATCGATCTTTACGGTAGAAGGCGCAGACCATACTGTGCCGTAGTCATTGACGTTTCCGCTGCCTGCCGGCTTATCGCTACTGCCGGTTTCACCGCAGGCCACCAGCTGCAGCAGCATAACCAGGCACATTACCAGCACTGCTGCGCGTTTTGCAAATTTTTGCATTGCTCATTCCCCTTTCTGTTTTCATAGCGGGTGCCGGGCACCCAAATATTTTTAGTTGGATACACCAGCCTGGGACATAATGGTATCGAACTTGCCGGATACCATGGCAAACTCATTTTCCCAGAAATCCTTGGCTGTCTTATAGGAGCCGGAGCTCTGAGTCAAGCCGAAGGACATTTCCATAATGTTGTAGCAAAGCTCCATACCGCCGGCGTAGTACATGGGGTGTACATAGTTCTTACCAACAAAGGTTGCGCCACCGTTGCCCTGCACGATCTCCAGCTTGGACTGCTGCAGCACAGACAGCTGGTTGTAGTAGTCAAACTGAGCAGTATCCACATTCAGCATTGCCATATTGCCGTAAGAGTACTGTAGCATAATTTCCTGTCCTTCCTTGGACAGCATAAACTGAATGAACTGCTTGGCTTCTTCCACCTTGTTGCTGTAAGCAGGAATGTAGCAGATGTGCTGGTTGCCTTCGCAGCAGTACATAGACCGGGCACTGCTGATATATGCCAGGTCTTCGTCAGATACATAGGAAGGCTTTTCCGCCACGTCACCGTCGATATAGCTGATCACTTCGGACAGCTGCTCGTCAGTAGTCACACTGGTGCAGTTGGCAATAATATCGCTGTTTACGGGGATGGGCATAAAGGCGATCTCCATATTGCCCTCAAAGTTTGTGGACATTTCTCTTTCCAGCCAGTCGCCGGTGGACATCATAAATGCCTGCTCTGCCAGGAAGAACACCTGGGCATCGGTGAAGCTGTAGCTGGAGCTGTTGGGGTCGGTGTACTGATTTTCAGAAGAAAGCATATCCGCAACGATGGTAAAAGAGGACAGCTTGCCGATGGTCTTCTGAGACTCGGCGGTGTAGTTTCCGTTAGCATCCTTGCCCTGCAGAATGTTGTTAAAGGTATCGATGCCGTCATACTGCGCCCACCATACCAGCTGGGGATAGTGCAGATAGTTGGCCTTGCCGGAATAAGAGAAGGGATAGATGGTGTAGCCCTCGTCATTGACGGCATAAGAGCCGTTATTGAGTGTCTTCATCTGATCCATCATCGCAAACATCTCATCAGTGGTCTTGGGAACGGAGAAGCCATACTTCTCAAAAAGTGTCTTGTTGTAAACCAGACCTTCCACACCGGATGCCCAGTTGACGAAATACTGCTTACCGTCACCGTAGCCCATATCCTCGCCGCCCCAGGTGCAGGCTGCCAGGCTGTAGGAGAACACCAGCTCTTCCAGAGTCTTGTCGGTATCATAGCCTTCAAGCGGTGAATCATAAATATCGCTCAGGTCTGCGTAGGCTCTCTCGTAGCCATCAATATAATAGGCGGCTGCCAGATTCTTCATTGCCAGATTGTTGATGTCAAAAATAACATCGATGTCGTTATTCTTCGCGCCTGCCAGCAATGCGGTTTCGGTCCAGTCACTGGAATTGGATTTGGCGACCTCGGTTTTAATGCCGGTCTTTGCTTCAAAGGCTTCTGCCAGCTTCTTTGCGAATTCATCGCCGTAGCCCTTGTTCACAACGCCAATCTTCAGAACATCGCTGCCGACGCTGTTGCTGCCGCTGTCGCTGTTATCGCCCTGACTGCCGCCTGTATTGCCGCCGTTGCCGCTGCAGCCTGCCAAAACAGACAGCGCCAGGCACAAAGCCAAGACGACGGATATAATTTTCTTGCTCATTTTATAGTCCTCCATTCAAAATCTGAGTTCATACTTCGTAATTCTTATGTATATCAACACCGCAGAGGTATTAACATATTAGTTGATGGGCACAGGTACAAAGGCATAGGAAGCTCTGTACTGTGGGCTTGCGCCGTCCTTCCAGGTGCCCGGAAGCTCAAAGGTGTAGGGGCCCACACTTTCCGGTTCTTCATCCGCAGCCGTGTGGTGGGGACCAAACAGATTGCGGTTGCTGACCGTCAGCTCCAGCACGATCTGATTTTCTCCCGGCTTGGTAAAGGCGGAGATGTCCAGCTGATCGCTGTAGAGCATACAGCCGGCATCGCGTCCGTTGACCCAGACCCGGATCGCCTGGAAGCGTCCCTGGAACTGAAGGATCACATCCGTATTCTCCAATACGATATTTCTTTCCAGATAAACAGTGCCTGCAAAGAACGGGAAACCGTCACGCACCAGGTTCTCAACCTTTTGGGGCATTTGACCGATGGTGAAGTCAGCACCCAGCAAAATGCCCTCCTTTTGCCCCGGTGTCAAATGCCCGGCATATACGCCAAAGGAACCTGCCAGGTACAGCGGCTCAATTTCCGTATCATAGCTCAGGCAGTTCAGCAGGGTTTCTGTTACGCCCTCGCCGAACAGCGCGTAATACACCTCCGGGCTCTGGTAGAAGCGCATTTTCCGGACGATCTCGTTTTCACCCTGACGCACCAAGTGGGTTATATCACCCTTGGGGAATTCCCGCTGCCGGGCCCATCTTTGATCCAGGGTCACTTGCTGCCCGTTCACATAGATGACCGAAAGCGCCTCATCCTCCCCGATCACCTCCAGCCGGGCGGGCTTTTGGGTGATGCGGAAGGTGGATCTGATGTACAGCTCTCCTTCGTAGCGCTCCTGCAGCAGAAGCTGGAATACACCGGTATAGGGCAGCTCCTGAGAATAATGAACGCCATCCTTGGAATAGCAGATCATATCCAGGGGCAGGTAGTTTTCTGTCACCTGAGATACTTTTGCCTCTAACGGCAAATGCAGGATCTGTTTTTCCTGCGCCACCGTTATCGGCTCGTTACTAAAGAACAGAATACAGGCTTCCGACGGCTTCAGGGTCATATCCGTGGGCACGATCCGGCAGCTCATATCCGCCAGATCCCACCGCTCAAAGGATGTAAAGCCACCCGACAGGCTGTAATGCAACGTCTTGGGCGCACTGCTGTAATTCTGCACGAACAGAAACTGACCTTTTTCGGACTGCCGCAAAGTCGAATGAACGCCATCCACAGGCTCCGCCAACCGATAGGGCAAAACATCCTTCAGCTGTTCGTAGGTGATGTTGCTTGCAAGATAGTCATAATCAAAGGGCTCGCCCTCTAAATAACCGGGCTTTTCACCTAAAAGCAGTACCTTGCCGCCGTTTTCCACGAACTGCCGGATCAGCTTTTCCGTGTGCTTACCCATCGTATAGCAGGCGGGGATCACCAGGCAGTCGTATGCGCAAAGTCCGCAGCCGATCCTGGCGCCGTCTACGAAGCCGTCCTCCTCCAGCAAGGTCTCATCCAGAAGGTGGTACGGGATCTGATCCGCAGCCAGCATATCCAGCTGCCGGTAGAACGCGATCTCCAGCAGTTGCAGGCCGTTGCCCTCCCGTACGTCGATGTCTTTGTAATCAAAGTACGCGCTGCGCATAGGGTGCAGCATCGCAATACGCACGGTCTCACTGGCATTGGTCAGCAAATAACCCAATCGGGTGAAATAATCGTTATAATCCTTAAAGTACCTGGTGATCCAGGGATTGATATCCGAAAAGTGGGAAGGATAATCCCTTTTCCGCTGACCGTGTTCGGCATAGGGGATCAGATGCTGACAGGCGCGGTTTACGCCGCCTACATACTGAAAATCACCGATCCTCTTCAGCTCTGCAGGGGTCACATCCCAGCCGCAGCAGCCGTAGGTTTCACTAAGTACCTGTTTTTTGCCGTATTGGTGAGCCACACTGACGATCTGCTTCAGTGCCAGTTTGTTGCCGACCCAACGGTTCAGCCAGTCGATGCCCGGCATATGCATATACTTATAAAACGGCATCACACCGGCGCAGCAGCTCATTTGTCCGGTCAGGGACTGTTCTTCCACATAGTGGCCGGTGAACGCCACACCGTGATCTTCGCACCAGTTGTAGATCTTCTTGCCGAAGTTATCCAGCATCAGCTTGTGCATATTGTACCAGTAGCGGTAGCGGAAGGTCCGGTAGCCTTCTTTTTCCACAAACAGCAGTCCCAGGCTGTCCATCAGATCTTCGCCGTACTGCTTTTGAAAAACCTCCGGCATCACCCGTGTATAGGCGGCGCCCCAGCGGTAGAACTGGGGCTCATCGGTGAAGAAGCCGGCAAGACACTTGGAAAAATCCTCCCCATATCGCTGGGCGTATTTTTCGTGGGTCTCTTTCAGGAACTTATCCACCACTTCACCATTGAGGATGTCGGCTGTAGACGGAGATATATGCAGATACAGATTCAGACATTCCTCGTGAGTCCGCTGGGTGATCCGCTTCAGCTTAGGTCCTGTTGTGCAGTAGGTTGCCCAGGCAGCCGGATCGTATGTTCCGATGGTGTAGGTAATGTGGGCATCCCGGTTTTCTTCCTCCTGCAGAAGCTTACCGCCGGCAAAGCCGCTGGGCCAACCGTTTTCATCGTAAGCCCAAGCCTCCATCCCCTGCTCCTTGGCTTCTTTCACACAGGCATCGATGCACTGCATCCATTCCTCGGACATATACTGCGTGCGTAATCCGCCTCTTGCGTGCATAAAGAAGCCGCCGATCCCATTGTCTTTCATCCAACGGATCTGCTCTACCAATATATCTTTGTCAAGCTTGTCATTCCAGGACCAAAACGGGACACTTTGGTACCGGGGCAAGTCCTTCTTCAAATCTTTTAACAGTTGAAGCATAGCATATCCCTTCATTATACTTTTAATCGATTTTATTTTAGCAGTACCTCACAAATTTATCTTGCTAATTTGTATCTAATTTGTGCGATTTTTTCTATTTAGTCATATTTTCCCATTTTTTGTGCACATTGTCCTGTTTGAACAAAACAGAAAGCACTTTGCCGAAGTTTTTCCAGCAAAGTGCTTAATTGTTTTATAAGTGTTTTCATTTTTTTAACAGATCGCTATGGATCATTTCATCATATTATGATGTTTTTATCCCCGGTGTTTTAGAACAGATTGTATGTTTTTTTATATTCTCTGTGTTTTATTCGCCGGATTTTTATATTCGCAGAGGTTATGGGGTTTTCTTTCGGCTCTTCCTGTATTCCTTAGGGGTCATACCGTACTCCTCTTTGAATATACGCAGAAAATGGCTCAAGCTGTCAAATTCCAGTATTTCCGCGATCTGGGTGATCTGATAATCGGAGTTTACCAAAAGCTGCGCCGCGTAAGCAAGCTTCTGCTTTTTTTGGTACTGAACGATAGTCATACCCGTATGCTCTTTGAATTCCTTGATCAGGGTGCATTTTGCCACCGGGTATTTGCCGTAAATATCCTTGACCTTGGTAGTCAGGTAGGTATAGTTGTTCAGCTTGGTGACCAGATCCACAATGTGATCGTTTTTGGATTCACTGGTGCCGGTCTCATTGTGCAGCATCAGAAGAGAGATCACATTATACAGAAACAGCGATACCTTTTGGTACTCATCCTCCTGACGGATCAGCTGGTTGGCAAGGTTGTAAATATAAGCATATTCTATATCCGTCAGCTTGCAGGTCAGGTAGTTTCTGCCCGCAAATACATTTCTCAGGAAGGCGTTTTCTTCAAAAAACCGGTTAAAAAAGCTATGCTTGGCAAAGAAGCTGAAATGAACGCTTTTCGGTGTAGATTTATAAAGGCCGTGGCTTTCACCCGGTTTGAAGAAATATACCGTATTTTTGTTGATCCGCTGCTCTTCTCCATTGTGATAATGGTAGAAGTCATCTCCCGCAAGGATCACCAGCTCGTAAAAATCCTCATGGGTATGCACATCCACATCCACACCGCACCACACATAGTCATAGTCTGAGCCCCGCCTTAAAACGTGGTCCTCAAAATGGTTTTTTACACACTGCTGCGGATGGAATTCCATATACACCCTCCTGTTCTTTTAGTCCAACTGCATTTCCGCGATCCGTTCTTCCCGGGTCATTATTTTCCGGAAGATCCGTTCCAATATCTTATTGTTCAGCCACAGGTAGATCGCCACCACAGGCGCATACATTGGCGGCAGCAGCCAGATCACGAGCACCGCCGCTGCCAGCAGCAGAAACAGCACCGCCGACCACTGAAGATTCAAGACCGTCAGCATCAGACTGTTTTTCATAACCTGCACGGTCGTGTTTTCAAAACGAGCCTGATAGGCAAATACATAAATGCACCAAACCAGCATCAAGCAAACCATCACCAAGCCCATAGAAAGCATTGCCTCTGCCATAGGGATACTTTCCCGAAAGCTCCATAAAAGCCAGCAAGTACATACCGACAGCAGTTCAAATACCAGCAGGATCAGCCAGATACCGGTAGCCTGCTTAAAATTGGATTTAAACGCCCCGAAAAACTCTTTATGGGCATAGCCTTGATCCTGACGGATGGATTTGTGATAGGCGTAATAAGCCGCGCTGGAAGCAGCGCCCAAGGTAATGACCGGGATGCTGCACACCAACCACAAAATACCCAAAACCACCGTATCTATGACCTTGGAAAAGGCGCTCATAAAGCGATTGTCTGCATCGTATCCTTTACTCATTGATGATCTGTCCTCCGTTCAGCCACTGCAAATTCGCAAACATACGGAAATCCGCAAACTTCGGCGGCTGCACAGCCGTTTCATCGAAAGATCTACCGGCAATTTCCGCTTTCTTTTTCTCTATTGCCACCCACAGATCCAGGGTAATGGTCTCACATTCCCGAATGTCCGGGATCAGGATGCCCCCGTCCTTATAAAGAATGGCTTCCGCGCCTGCCAGATCCCCCTGATCCAAAATAGCGAAGGCGTAATACACCATACACCGGGGCTCCTGCTGCAGCTGCTGCGGCATACCCTCGTATACAGCCTTCAGCTCCGCAAAGCAGCGGTTTTGGTACAGGCAGCGCAGTGTTTCCTTACCCAAAGACATATCACCCTGTCCCAGCGCCCAGGCCTTCAGCATATAGCAGACTTCTTTCTGATGATCGCCGTTATCCCGGTTCAGAACGGACAGGGCGTACAGCGCCCAAGGGGAAGCCTGCTGCTGCACAGATTTTTCCAGCATCTGCTCCGCCCGCTCATAATCCTTTTCGATAAAGGTATTCAGACCCAGCTGCATCCAGGTAAACCAGTTGTGCTGATCCTTCTGCTTTACTGCCTGCTGAAGGCGCGCCGTCCACTCCGGCTGGCACATATAGGAAATGGGCGGCTGGGTGGGATCGTGATCCCCGATGGTGCCCTTTTCCAGCAGGGACAGCCAAGGCTCTTGCTGCTTTGTAGGCTTGCCGAAATCCAGGTAAGCGCACATAGGATCTTCGCCGCAGATCCGTCTTCTTTCCTGTTCCAAAGCGCCCCAGCCGTCAGCATAAAAAAGCACTTCCTCTGCCGGACTTTTGGACATCGCCTTTGTATCCTGCAGTAGCTGCTCCAATTTTTCTTCGCTGATCAGCGCATTTAAGCCCCTTGCCCCATCTTCCTTTGCAGTTTCCCAATCGCCGTGGGCCTTCTGCGGGTCTAACTGGATAGCGCCGTAGGCCTCCACCCACTCCCAAACGGTTTTGGGCGGCATAGGCAGACACTCGTACTGGGTCTTGGCGATACCTGCCTGGATCTCATTATAACTGCCGGATTCATCATCCGCAGTAAGAAAGTTTTTCCAGCGGTCGCCGCCCTCACTGTTGCCCCACACGAACAGCTTGCGTCCCTGCAGCCGTTTCGTGGAGGTCTGCACCAAGCCGTAGCCGGCTTTATCCACCTGACAGATAAATTTGCGCTCCTGCTGGGGGATATTCCAGAAGTAATCAATAGAGATCACATTATTCAGCGGATATGTAATATCCAGTCCGTTGTATTCCGGCACGGCGATCTTCACCGGATGGGAATCCCGTGCGGTAAAGGTGTTGGTCACCGGCACGATCACCCGGTTTCCGGGCGCATCCGGTGCCGCGATATTACTCCACCAGTACATCGGCACGACCTTGAATTGGGGATTGACGATCTTGGTTCTGACGAACAGCAGCCGGGAACCCTCCGGCAGGAAGAAATCCATCTGATAGACCACACCGCGGATCCGCTCATACTGGTAGAATCTGAGCACCGGCGTACCGTCCTCCAGCTGGGTCCGGGCTGTGTGCATCCAGTCGCAGGTGAAGGCATTGTGTCCCACATAGCCGCAGTTCCACTCCACGCCGCCGCTCATCCAGGCATTACGCACACCCAGGTGACAGGGACGCACCACACTGTTTACAAACAAAAGCTCCTTTCCTTCGACTTTATCAAACAAAGAATGGAGCTTTCCGCCAAACTGGGGCAGAAATGTAGCTTTTAAACAGTCGTTTTCCAGTACCACCGCAGTCTGCTCTTTGTCCTGCAGCTTGCGGGTGTATTTATCCTGAGCTTTATAGGGAAAGCCGTACTCTACCATTCCGTAGTTGACGAACAGGCCGTCCTCTTCCCCCAGTTCGAATACATCCTGCATAAAGGTCAGTCTTAAATTTTCAGAAATAGAAGGCAGTGTGCTTTCCCCGTTAAATTCCACACTGGGAATATTCAGTTTCTCTACACGCAACTGTGTCATAACATTTTTCCTCTTATTCCATAGGTTTTTTATAGCGGATCAGACCCACAACGATGGAGATCATATTAAACACTTCACAGATAATACCGCCTGTGGACGGAACCGTGCAATTATAGATCAGCCAGCAGGGGGAATCGCCCAGCTTCAGCAAACGCAGTTTGTTTTCATCCTTCATATAAAGGGCAAAGGTGCCAAAGACCGAGCCAATAATAGGCAGAATATCCAGCCAGGTCCGGTAGCCTGCTGCGCCGGCAAGCACCACCGCGCAAAGCAAAATATAAAGCCAGGCCTTATGCTGCGCCCATTTTTGATCCTTACCGAAGTAGAAAACAATGTTTCGCGCAAGATACACCACATTCAGGTAAACGCCTGACCAGCTTCCCAACAAAATATAGCTGAGCAGGAAGAATGTGGAGCCTGCCGTTTGAAATAAAATGATCTGCTTTCTGGTTTTCATCTGAAATGACACAATGGTCAGCGCCATACCGATGATGCTTAAAATCTGTCCTAACATTTTCTTTTCCTCTCTTTACGCAGCCACCGGTCAAATCAGTGGTAACTGGTGCCGTTACAGTATCATTAAAACACAATTTTTTGCAAAAAACAATACATCAAACGCATAAATTTACGCATCAAAAGCGCATCAGATATTGCAATACCCCGCTTCCTGTGCTATGATGCAAAAGGATTTTCAACAGACAGGAATTTACAAATTCTGACGATTGGAGGATCGATTATGATTTCCACACGGGAGCTTGCGGAGCTGGCAGGGGTCAGCCAGTCCACCGTCTCCAGATGTCTGAACGACCACCCTTCCATTTCCTTTGATACAAAGCAGCGGGTACGGAAGCTGGCGCTGCAATATGGCTATGTGGAGAACCGGAAAGGCAAAAAAGCCCTTCTTTCCGGAAAAAGAAGGACTATTGGCATTTTGATCACAAGCCGCCCTTTCTTTGACGATCTGTTCATCAACTATACCCTGAATCTATTGATGACAAAGGCCGCGGAGAAAAACTACTATACCATTCCCCTGCCCCTGTCCACCTACGAAGAAGGTGGAATGGAAAAGCTGCAGGATCTGATCCGTCTGAACATTGTGGACAGCTTTATCATCCTGCACCGGCATTTCGATCAGCAGCTGCATCAGTATCTGCAGCAGTTGGGCATTCCCCACATCTATCTGCTGCACTGCTCCCGAAACTCCTACCAAGCGGTGGATATTGTGGACTCGGATAATTTTACCGGCGGTTATTTGGGTACCCGGCACCTGATCTGCCACGGACATAAAAATATTATTACCGTTACCTGCCCTTTTCGGGAATATGAGGACCGGACCGCAGGCTACCGGCAGGCTCTTGCTGACAGCAGCATTCCCTACCGACCGGATTTTGTCCTCACCGCAAAAGCCAGCTACGAGGATGCCTACCGTACGGTATACAGCAAGCTCGATATGATCCGTCAGGCAACCGCCATCTATGTGCAAAGCGACATTATGACCATTGGCGTTGCCAATGCCCTTCAGGATGCGGGGCTTCAAATTCCAAAGGATATTTCCATTATCGGCTCTGACGGCTATGACCTGGGCATCATTTCTCATCCTCAGCTGGACAGTGTGGCGCACCCCATTGAGGAGCTGGTGGACTTAGCCACTTCCCGGCTGATCGAGATCGCGGAAAGCAGACATCCACAAACCCCAAGGCAGATCATTTTAAGACCTTATATCATCGAAAGAGGCTCTGTGACAAAGGAGAAAAGCATATGAAAACGCCTTTAAACCAACAGGAATTAAATACAAGAATACAGCTCAATTACACCCGTTTGTCCACCGGTGACTATTACAGCATCGGCGATATTTTCTCCGCGCCGGCATACGACTGGTGCGGAGATAAAGAGGGGCGGGCGCTTCTGGCATTTATGTGCCATTATAAGATCAGCGGCAATTTGATCCCCTGTATGGAGCAGATGCTCGCGCAGATGGACGATAAACTGAATGAAAAAGGATTCTTCGGTCCGGTACATACAGAAAACATTCAGGAGCAGCAGCTTTCCGGTCATTCCTGGCTGCTGCGTGGACTGTGCGAGCATTATGAAGCTTTTAAGGATGACTACTGCCTGCAGACCCTATGCAGGATTGTGGATAATCTGTACCTGCCTGCAAAGGGGCGTTTTTCCTCCTACCCCATCCAAAGAGATCTGACGGGGCAAGGCGGTGTCAGTGGCAGCCAGATCGGTATATTGAACGGCTGGATCTTGTCCAGCGATGTAGGCTGCGCATTTATGAGCATCGACGGACTTTCCCACGCCTACGCCGTCACCAAAGATCTCCGGATCAAAGAGCTTTTGGACGAAATGATCCATATATATCTTTCCATTGACAAAGTGGCTTTGCAGGCGCAGACCCACTGCACCCTGACCGCCGCCCGGGGTATGGCGCGGATGTATCAGCAGACCGGTGAACAGCACTACTTAGACGGCGCACAGCAGATCGCCCAGCTGTATTTTGAAGGTGGTGGAATGACCGAAACCTATCAGAATCTGAACTGGTGGGGTCGTCCCGACAGCTGGACAGAGCCCTGTGCCATTGTGGATTCTATGATGCTGGCAGGCGAGCTTTACAAGCTGACGAAAGATGAAAATTATCAGATATTAGCCACCCGGATCTACCACAACGGTCTTGCCACAGCCCAACGGGATAACGGTGGCGCCGGCACAGATTCTCTGGTGCTGGAGGGTGCGAATGATGATCTGTATGCCGGTATGTATGAAGCATTCTTTTGCTGTACGATGCGTTTGGCAGAGGGGCTGTGGTATGTCCACTGCAATCCTTCTTTATTTGCGTTCCAAACAGAAGGAAAAGTGACAAAGCACGGCCGTATTTATGCCGATGGCGATATCCTTTACGCCCAGGTCAGCGGCGGCGGTGAAAAATTCGCAGAAAAGCAAGTTCAGATCGACGGGCTGACCCTCTCCCCCATCGTGAAGTTCTATAAGCTACCCTGGGAAATCGCCGAAAAAACACGGCAAAAAATCCTATTTTAATAAGCTGAATTATTGTTTAGCGCACTATCGAAAGGTGCACGCACTAAAGGCTCCCCTTGAGGGGTAAGCGAAGCGCAGTCGCGGTAGTGAATGACAGCCCGGTGGGCTGTCAGAGCCGCGACCGGGTGCTCCGCAGAGCACTGTCAGCGGTGAGGGACGAGCCGCTGACTGAGGGGTGGAAAGCCACCATAAAACAACCTTTTCACCCTTCCGACCTCGCTCCGCTCGCCCACTTCCCTGATAGAGGGAGGTATTATCGCTCCCTCTTTGAGGGAGCTGGCAAAAATCGGCACTTCGGAACCGATTTTTGACTGAGGGAGTGCCTCGCCCATAAGTGCAAAATGTCAAAAGCTTGTGTCTTCCTGATGAGCGCAGCGACGAAGGATCTTCGCAGTGCATCACTGTTTAGCAGTATCCATAATGCGTGGATTCTTCGCTGGCGCTCAGAATGACACGGTTTTTCGGAACATCACAGTAAACTGAAAGCGTGCGGTTTCTATCATAGGACGCTCCCTCCGAGCTCGCTTCGCTCGCCCATCTCCCCTGCAGTAAATGCTGATTAAATCGAAAAAATATTTTGTAGTACTCCGTTAATACTA
>CAZLLC010000036.1:0-14301 GCA_964560245.1 uncultured Oscillospiraceae bacterium
TCAAGCATTACTGGACGCAGCTGGATATTGTCTTGTTTTTAACGCATATCAGTATCAGTCATATTGCCTAATGTCGGCAATATGACAGCTCCCCTCAAAGGGGAGCCTTTCGTGCATACCGCTTTCGATGGTGCGCTAAACAATAATTTACCGCAGTAAAAAGCCTCCCCTGCAGGGGAGGTGGCCGAGCGCAGCGAGGTCGGAAGGGTGAAAAAGTTGTTTTATGGTGGTTTTCCACCCCTCAGTCAGCGGCTCGTCCCTCACCGCTGACAGCTCCCCTCAGAGGGGAGCCTTTGGCGCGTACGCCCTTCGATGGTGTGCTAAACAATAACTTAGCACACTACAGGATACGCATAGTGTCTTGCCTCCCTCATTTATGAGGGAGGTGGCGCGGCGAAGCCGTGACGGAGGGAGTGTCCCACGATAAAAACAGCACGCTTTCAGTTTGCTGCGATGTTCCGAAAAACAGTGTCATTGCGAACCAGTTAAGTGTGTCACTGGTGTGGCAATCCGCCCCTTGCGGTGAAAGCCTTGTAATTGCAGGATTTTTATGGACTTCAAAGCCCTAAAGGCGTTTTTAGTAAAAAGTGAAGATGTAATAAGTAAAGCCCCAAAGGCTGTTGCCTTTGGGGCTTTGGTGCTGGTGACCGGACTCGAACCGGTACGCCTGTTACAGCAAGGGATTTTAAGTCCCTGGTGTCTACCTATTCCACCACACCAGCTTATGAAGTTCGCCACTTATACTAACATATTTTCCCGGTTCCGTCAAGGCGGAACCGGTAGAAATCTACCAAAGAACCACTTCATCGATAAATCTTCCAATTATAAACCGCAAGGACACCCCGGAGGGGTCAATGTCACGAGGTTAAGTCGTACTGTCGAAAAAAGCGATGTCATTCCGAGCCAGTTCGCAAACTGGCGTGGGAATCCGTAATTCTAAAGTCCTACAAACAAGTAATTTTCTCAATAGAAAAACGGATTGCCACACCAGTGACATCTGTCACTGGTTCGCAATGACACGGTTTTCGGTACTGCGTTCCTTAACTTAGCGACATTGCGCTACGAGAGGTGTCCCTACTGCTCACATCAGCTTTTCCAATTCCTGCAGCAGGTCTTCCGGCTTGGCGCAGAAGTGGGTACTGCCTGCTTGTTCCAGGGTTTGCCGGTCACGGAAGCCCCAGGTCACGCTCAGGCACACGCCGCCGGCATTTTTCGCCGTGATCACATCTACCTCGCTGTCGCCTACATAGACGCACTGATCGATACCGATGACCTCCATTGCCTTAAACAGCATATCCGGCGCAGGCTTTCTGGGGCAATCGGTGCTTTCGCCCCGGGCGTACACATCTCCAAACCACTGCTTGCACAATATTTTCGTTGCGGCATCAGGCTTATTGGACACGATGGCGATGGGGTATTTCTCCGCGATGATCTTCAGCATTTCCGGAATGCCCCCATAAGGACGGGTCTTGACCTGAGAATGAGCTTTATAATACTGTTGATAGACAGCCAGTGCCTCATCTACATCCGGGTCATCTGCTCTGCCGGGCAGGGACAGCTCGATCAGCCGCCGGGCACCGTTTCCGATAAAATCCCGAACCTCCTGGAGCGTTCTGTGGGGACAGCCGTATTGATCCATCGTATAGTTGACACTGTCCTTCAGATCCTCCAGGGTATCCAACAGTGTGCCGTCCAGATCAAATAGAATTCCTTTTTTCACAGCACCACACCCCGATTCTTCAAAAGCCGGATATCATCGCCTACAAACGCCACCCGCTTGTAGCTACCCCTTAAACGGGACAGGATCTGAGAAGAATATCGCTTTTCCATATCGTCGGCTGTCAGATTGGTGGAAATGATGGTGGCCTTGCCGCTGAGCAACCGGTCGTTGATCAATGTATACAGCGCCGTATTCACAAACTGACCGCCCATCTCCGTTCCCAGATCGTCCACGATCAGCAGATCGCACATTGCATACCGCTCAGTCTGCCGGGCGCTGTCCTCATCACCGGAAAAACGGGCTTTTTCCATTTTTTCGAACAGATGGACAGCACTTTCATATACCACACTGTAGCCCTTGTCCGCCACCGTCCGGGCAATGCAGGCCGAAAGAAAGGTTTTGCCCAGGCCCGTATCACCGGAAAACAGCAGATTTTTAGCGCCGGGCTCAAAATGCAGTGCATAATCCCGGCAGTCCTCATAGGTTTTCTGCATCAGTGTGCGGATGTTGATCTTGCCGCCCACTGTACGGTCCGGATAGTATTCCAGTTTAAAATCCGCAAAATCCCACGCGCCGCAGGCAAGCAAAGAAAGCTCCTTCTTCTGTTCCTGCCGGCACAGCTCCTGCAAGCACCGGCACATCTGGGTGCCCACATAACCGCTGCCGCCGCAATGGGTGCAAACGGGGTCTTCATCTAAAAATTCAGCGCCAAATGTTTTCTCGATCAGTGCTTTGCGCTCCTGCTGCAGCATTTGGTTGGCCTTTTTCGCCTCTGCCAGCGCTTCACCGTTGCCTTCGGCGAAGGCTGCCTGGGTCGCCAGCACCATACTCTTGCGCAGCGCTATATCAATTTCCCGAACACGGGGCAGCTGGGCATACACCTGCTGCAGCCGCTGACGGGTCACCGATTCCTTGTCGGCCTTTGCGCTCTCCAGCCGCTGACGGGCACGGCGCACCACATCTGTGCTGTATGCCATTGTTTACACCTCCAGAATGATCCGCTCAATAGCTTCCAATTCATCCGCATCCAACTGCCGCGGTCCGTTTTTAACGCCCTTCTTTGTGTCGCCGGCGTGAACCTGATCGGCTGTGTGCAGACCGGCTTCGTGCCACCGAAGCAAGATCTTATTCATATACGCCCAGTTCATACCGCCGGTATTCAGGCAGGTCTTTTCATAAGCCAATTCCAACGCATCCTTCTTAAAGCCCATTTCCAGCCACTTGCTTGCATAGCGCTCCTCCGCGGCGGTCAGCTCCCGTCCGTGGATCTGCAGCAGCTTCATCAGCTGGCTCAGCTGACTGCGGCGGATATTCTGCGCCTGAATAAATGCGCCGGCTTCTTCCATCGTGTCAATGCCCTGCTCCGCCCAGGCATAGGCTTCTTTTTCAATTGTCCGCAAAGAGGGATTACGCAGGCTGCCCCGCTGCCTTGCCCGGTCCTTACAGTAGCACACCAGCACGCAGATCACCTCTGCCGGCAACCCCAGATAACGCACAAAGCTCAGAACGATCTTCAGCTCTTCCGTATTCAGGGTGCGCCCAAGGGTTTGCTGGATCTCCCCGTACAGGCTACGGAATTCCCCATCCCGCTCCATTGCGGACAGCACATCCTTTTCAGAATATACAGGCCGTTCACCCAAAAGAATGTGCTTCGGCCGTTCCTCAGGCCACAGCCCTAACTGCCGCAAGGTAGCAGCGGCGCACTGATACCGCCCTTCGCTCATACGCAGCGCCTGCTGGGCAGTACCCGCATCATTGCCGCTTTGTATGTAAAGATACAGAAGGGCCCCATCACCGCTGGCGGCAGACAAAAGCTTTTGCACCGTTAGTTTATCCATATTGCATTCTTTAAAATCCATATGGGCCCCTCCTTTCAACAAAGTCGATTACAGGTGACTTTGGTCATTATAACACAGGTTTTGTCTGCAGGCAACGGCTGACAAAGAAAGTTTTTATAGAAAAATCAAAGCATTTTTTGTCATAACACAGCATCTTGTGGTCGAAAATTTTTTCACCACAAGAATGTTCCTTTAAACCGTCATCTGGGCGCTGTCTTTGCGTTTATCTTCTTCTGAAAGCTCCTTATAATTTATCAGATCGTGGTGCATTTTTCCCAGATCGTTGCGGCTGCTCTGATCCTTGGAGCCGCTGTATATGTAACCCTGCGCGCGCATATAAGCATTCCAGCGGCGGTGCTCCGCAGCTTCCAGGGCATCCCGTTCCTGCCTGGTCAGTTCTTGTTCTGTCTTTTGAATACCGGCTACGCCGCAATGCTGCTTGGCATATCGGTGAAGGGCAGAAGCCACAGATGAACGGTAATTATACTCGTACTTCCAGAATTCTTCCTCACTGCCCCATTTCAGATGTCGCCGCAAGGCCTCCTCCTCTAACGGAGAATTGATGATCACCTCCGCGCTGTAGCAGGTGTCCGTATCACCGATAAATTTCACATCGTAGCTTTGTCCCCGGAAATTCCGGATGCCGGTCAAGGCTTCCTTTTTATCGGTGCTTTCCATAACCGCATAAATTTCAGGATGGATGCCCATTCTTTCAAACTGCATCCGCATATTCACCGCTGTATACAAATTCTGCTCATCACTACCCAAAGCAATAAAAACGAAGGTGGTCTTTTTCAGCTCTCCCAGCTTTTTTGCAAAGGAAGCCGTATCCACATCCATACCGGAGTGGATCGTGATCTGATACTGGGCTTCTCCCGGGATCCATACATTATTGCATTCCGGCGCCATCAGCTCCGGTGCCAGTGCCGTAAACCGATCCTCTGCCTGGGGATCCTTGTCAAATGCGTGGATCCGTACGCCATAACCGTCCATTTGGCAGTACCAGCTCAGGGCTTTGACCATTTCCTTGCCGTAACGACCCAAGCCCACCACCACCGCACCGATGTCTTTGGTGCCGTTATCACCGGGCAGTGCGTGATCAAACAGCTTACAGCCGTTTTCAAAAAGCTGCCGGTTAATCAGCCGCTGGATGCTGTCGATCCTTCTGACCCGGATCGCGCCTGTGTCCACATCGCTCAGCAGCAGCTCACTTTCCGTGCCCACCGCAAATACATACAGATGGGTATTTTCTCTTTTGCGGAATTGCTTGATCCAGCCCAGCGCATAGTGGATATTCTGAGATTCTTCCTGCCCCATAGCAAAAAAGGTCATATTTTTTCCGGGGCAGTGCCGTGTCAAGCTTACCTCCAGCCCATCCTGACGGAAGCACACCGCATCCAGGCTTTTGGCATCCTCCAACAGTGCTCCGTCAGATACAGATGTAAATACAACGGCTGCCTTTCTGTTCTTTTGCTTCAGATCCCTGGCCAATACGACGGATTCCCGGCTCAGACCGGAGAATATATATACATCTTTAAAAAAGCAGCTGAAATACTTGGTTTTTGCAGAAATATTTCGAAAAACCGATAAGACGATGCCTGCCGTGCAAATGGGTGCTGCCGCGTGCAGTGTCACCGCCCAAACCCGATACAGCGTTTGGAGCTGCTGGGGGCACAGATGGATCTTATCCACAACCGCCTCAAAATCACCACCGCCAAACATCTTCATTGCACTCAGAACAGAAAGCAGTGCCGTCTGCCAAACACCGGCGGCAGAAGGATCGTCACCGTACACTACCGGCAAAAACAGAAACAGACCTGTGAAGAAAAAGCCTGCCGTCAGCCAGGGAAGCAACTGCACCTGCTTCTGTTTTTTCTGACGGTGCCGGTGGAGCAGCCCGCAAACCAACAACGCCAGCGCCATAGAAGCTACCGACAAACAAAAGCTAAAAATCCACATATATTTTTCTCCTTTAAAAAGTTGGGGCGAAGGATCCGCTAATAATCGCAGACGATTTTCTTCAGCGGTTACTTACGCAAAACTGATTAAAATAATCGTACAAAGGCATCAGCTGCTTAAACAGGGTCTTTATCCGCTGTCCCAGCTCCGGACCAAAGGTTTCCGGTCCAAAAGACTCCTGCGCCACGCAGCCAATCTGCCCTTTCCAGGCAAAATAGGGCTGCAGCTTCTTCTCCTGCGCCACTTTGGGTCGCTTGTAGACATCCTCTGCCGTGACCTTGATGCCGGTGGCTTTCTCCACACTTTTGATCATCTTCAAAAACTTTTTGGGATCACAGGTCATATCCTGCCGAATGGCTTCCATCACCGCCGGTCGGATCTTCCAGAAGAAAAAGCCGTAATGGACACCCTCCGGATTGATCTCAAAATACAGGCAGGGATTCTCCGCCCACCACTCCACATCCTTGCGGACGCAGATCCAAAGGCTTTCTTTATAAGGCAGGGGATGGTGCATCCGGGCATCCCGGTAGATGCGGCTGACCTTTACCAAATTGCCGGGCTTCTGTGCAAACAGAGGAAACAGCTCCTGTCCCAGGGCTTTGGTGGGCTCGTACAGATGCTCCACATAATCCTTTTTATGCTCCAAAAACCATTCCCGGTTATTATTCAGGCGAATGCCCCACAGAAAATCCACCGTTTCCGGACTGTAACCTTCAAACATATTCTATCTCCTTTTTCAAAAACGCCGGAGCTGTCTCCGGCGTTTTTTCTGTTATTCAGGGAATTGCAAGCCCACATATTCCAGGGATTTGCGATAATCGTCCACCTGCTCCTGAGAAACATCCTGCATTTGGGAATAATTTTTCTTTACCGTATCTGCCCGCTGGGTCAGCAGAATGAACCAGCGCGCGATCCAGGCAAACACCAGCGGCACTTTCTTCAGCTGGGGGTAATTCCAATCAAGATGCTTTCTTGCCGGGAAAGCCTTTATTAAGAAAAGATTCAGCTTTCCTTTTTTTGCCGTGCCGGTCCGCTGGGTAGCCCGGGCACTTTGCGCAATTTGCCGTATATTCTCCTGGGCGGTATTTCCGAATACCACATTGGAGATATGCTCGATCACATCATTCCACGGACCGTCGCAGAACCAGGCGTTGATGGTAGCCCTCAAATTGTCAAAAAACACACCCAGCCGCATTTTCTCCAGCTGCTGACGGACATAGTCCAGATCCATATTGGGCGCGCAGTACATATGGACCCACAGATCCATCAAATGCCGGATGCTGATGCCCTCCGCGCAATAGTGTCTGGTAAAATGCACCACTTCAAAAACCAGCGCATCCTCTTCTGTCATCTCATAGCGGCAGCCGTTTTTCTTTTTGGCAAACTGCCAGCCTTCACCAAAATAACTGTAATACTCCTTATCGTCGGAAGAAACCAAACGCTTGTGCAGCTCCAGCTTCAATTCCGGCTTGATCCAATTCCATTCGTGATCTGATTCAGAAAGGGGTGAAAAGCCCAGCTGGATCATAATTTGCTCCAGCAGCCCCCGATGATCCGCCCGGATCAGAATATCCGCATCGCTCATATACCGCATTGCGTGGTCCGGATATTTGGCCTTCATAACCGTGCCCTTCAAGGGCATATACTCTATTTCATTTTCCGCAAAGGCCTTTTCAACAGCAGCGATCTGATTCATTTGCCGTTCACTTTGCATATACTCCACACAGTGCAGGTCTGCTATTTTCTCCATCAGCACCGGATCTGCCTGGATTTGGCTGTTCAGCATACCGGTATGAAACACCGACACCATATTTCTGCGGGCAAACATTTTTGCCACCGTCATTATATCTGCCCCATCCGGCAGGGTTACTTTTTCACCGGTGATCGCACTTTTTGTCAGCAATATCACACTGCGTTCATTTACATTCATAACAACTCTCCTATGTTCTGATCAGATTCCCAGAAGCATCCGGGCAAACATAAAATACACCAAAAGGGACAAAGCGTCCACAATGGATGTGATAAAGGGACTTGCCATTACCGCCGGGTCCAGCTTTAAAGCCTTCGCCGCCATAGGCAGCACCGCGCCCACGATCTTCGCCACCAAAACTGTGGCAAACAGCGCCAGACATACCACCAGATTGACCATCGGGGTAATACCGTCATTGCCCAAAAGCAGACCGTCCACCAGCCAGATCTTCAAATAGCACACCCCTGCCAGTACCAGACCGCAAATGACCGCGGTACGGATCTCCTTCCACACCACCCGGGGCAGATCAGAAAGCCGCAGCTCATCCAAGCTCAGCGAGCGGATAATGGTAACGGATGCCTGAGAGCCGGAGTTACCGCCGGTACCCATCAGCATGGGGATAAAGGCGGTGAGCGCCACCTGTGCAGCCAGGGCATCCTCAAAGGATGTGATGATCATACCGGTAAAGGTGGCGGAGATCATCAGAAGCAGCAGCCAGGGAATGCGGTTTTTGAACAGCTCCCAGGCAGAGCTGCGGATATAGGTTTTCTCAGAGGGCAGAATACCGCCCATCTTTTCCATATCCTCGGTGGCCTCGTCTTCCAAAACGTCGATGGCGTCGTCAACGGTGACGATGCCCACCATCCGGTTTTCCATATCCACCACCGGCAGCGCCAAAAAGTCGTACTTTGAGAACATTCTGGCCACTTCTTCCTGGTCGGTATGGGTGGTCACGCAGATCAGGTTGGTTTCCATCATTTCCCGAATCGGCTTTTCATCGTCCTCTGCCAAAAGCAGATCCTTGACGGTGATAATACCGATAAGCTTTTTGCCCTCGGTCACATAGCAGGTGTAGATGGTTACCTAGTCCACGCCCTGCCGACGGATCCGCAGAATACTTTCCTCTACAGTCATCTGAGGACGCAGGGACACAAATTCCGTGGTCATAATAGAGCCTGCGGAATTATCCGGATAGCGCAGGATCTGATTGATCGATGAGCGCATCACCGGATCGGCCTGCCGCAAAATACGCTGCACCACATTGGCAGGCATTTCCTCCACCAGGTCTGCCGCGTCGTCCACATACAGCTCGTCTACGATCTCTTTCAGCTCGTTATCGGAGAAGCTGCGGATCAGCAGCTCCTGTTCCTCCGGTTCCATTTCCACGAAGGTCTCCGCCGCCAGCTCCTTAGGCAAAAGCCGAAACAGCAGCGGAATTCTTTCTTCTTCAATGGAAGAAAAAGCGATGGCAATATCCGCAGGATTCATTGTTGCCAAAATATCCCGCAAGGTGGCATACTTTTTTTCTTCCAGCATTTTTTCCAGTGCCTTCAGCACCAAATCAAAACGTTCATTCATCCGGTGTATTCCTCCTGAAAATATTTTTCATATTGAATCACCGATGTCAAAGGTCAGCGCGTCACGGGACGCAGCTTACTACTTCGGCCCGGTACATCTCTGCCACTATTACCTGCGTCCACGTTGTTCCCCCCTTTTTCTTTTGAGTAACCGCTTGAAGAAAATCGTCTGCGGTTATTAGCGAATCTTTTGCCCCAACTTTTCAGTTTGAAAAACTTGAAATACACAAAGTATGTCTGCGTTTTCCAAACTTTAATTTGTGCCAAAATCTCTCGCTACTAACTCTTGCCTATTTTCTTCAATCGGTTACATATTCGTTTTTATTACATACATTTTTTACGCATACTTTATTATTTTATACCCGAACTGGCAAACTGTCAAGAAATAGCTTTTCTTAAACATATCTTAAAGAATCTGCTTCTTTTATCTTAATCCCGCAGGTGCTATAATAGGGACAGAAAAAGAAAGGCAGGTGCTTTTATGTACACCGTTTTGATCTGTGATGACCAGCCGGAGATCGTTAATGCCCTGAAAATATACCTGAAGCCCGAGGGCTACCGGCTTTTGGAGGCTTATACCGGACTGGACGCGCAAAAAATCGTGCAGCAGCAGGAGGTCCACCTGATCCTGATGGATATTATGATGCCCCAAATGGACGGCATTACCGCCGTGTCCCACATCCGCCAGTACACCAACGCCCCCATCATCTTCCTGACTGCCAAATCCCAGATGGAGGATGTGGTGCTGGGTCTGAATGTAGGTGCGGACGACTACATCACCAAGCCCTTTGTGCCGGTAGAGGTACTGGCACGGGTGCGCTCTCAGCTGCGCCGGTATGCCCTGCTGGGCAGCCGTCCTCAAAAGCCCGGCATCCTCTGTGTCGGTACGATCGAAATGGATGACGGTGCCAAAAGCGTCCGGGTGGACGGCGAGCCTATTTCCCTGACCCCCATAGAATACAGCATTTTAAAGCTTTTGATGGAAAGCCCCGGCAGAGTCTATTCCTCACGGGAGCTTTACGAAACCGTGTGGCAAGAGCCGGCTATGGGCTGTGAGGGCGTGGTGGCTGTTCATATCCGGCATCTGCGTGAAAAGATCGAAATCGACCCGTCCAATCCCCGGTGTCTGAAGGTGATCTGGGGACAGGGCTACAAGCTGGAAGGAGGAGGATCCCATGCGTAAAAGCCCCGTTATAAAAGCCATTGCACTGATTTTAGCAGCATTAAGCTGTGTGCTGATCTTTGGCTTTTTCGTTGCAGGAACCTGGCTGTATAATGCCAATCTTTATCACGACGATACCGCTGCGCTGCTTGAGCGTATTGAACGCTACCGGGCAGAAAACCTTGCCAGCAATCTGGCAAACCGTTATGCCACGCAATCATTAAACACCGTGTCTGCATCCGTTTTGGATGCCATCGGTAATGATTACAGTGACGAAGCAATTTCTCAACGGGTCTATCTGTCAAAGGAGAGTTGGATCTATACGATTCGCGGCTATGACAATGTGATCTTGGAAAGTACCGTATCAGAAGACACTGCCGGTATGCATTCGTTCACCTTTACGGTTTCCGGCACTTACCTTGTACCCGCCACCATTTATGACGATGATGTAAGCATATATGTTGACGGAGATTATCAGTACTTTGCATACATGCAGTCCCAGGATTACAACATTACCGTATATTTGACGGATAATGCCGTTACCGCCATTTACGGTCTGCCTATTACCGCCATCTCACAGCTTTATCAGCAACGCTACAGTGTAATCACCGGTTTGGCTCTTTCGTTACTTCTGTTTGCAGCCTGCATTTTCTATCTGTGTATTGCCGCCGGTCACAGCAAAAAGTACGACCATATATGTCCCGGCGGACTGAACCGGCTGCCCCTGGATCTTTACGGCGTAACCGTCGTCCTGGGTGCGCTGGCCTTACTGGATATTGCCTTTGACGGTATTTTCTCCAACCTGTTTTACTATCCGGGCAACGAGGTCGCCACGGAAAAAGTGCTTGAAATTATTGCTGCAACGGGCATTTTTCTGATCATTGGTCTGTTAGCCGCCGCTTTTGTTTTTGCTTTGGCAGCCCAACTAAAAGCAGATGACCGTTTTTGGCTGAAAAACACCCTGCTTTACCGGCTGGTAGCATTTTTGTGGAAGCTGATTTATCGGGGCATCCAACTGTCCACACGGCTGATCAGTATGTTGCCCCTGATTGCCCAATGGCTGTTGGCTGGACTGGGCGTAATGGTTTTGCTTTTTATCAGTATTCTCTTCCGGTCAGAATTTTTGTTTATTTTAGCGATCCTGCTGAATATCTGCATTGTTATTTACAGCGGGTTTGCATACGGAAAGCTACTGCAAGGTGTCCAAAAAATGGCACAGGGCGATCTGAACGGAAAGATCAGCAGCAAATATCTTTTCGGTACGTTCCGGGATTTCAGTGCACACCTGAATCAGCTTTCCGATGTGACCGTGGCAGCCGCAGATGCCCACCTGCGCTCTGAGCGGATGAAAACAGAACTGATCACCAACGTTTCCCACGACATCAAAACCCCTTTGACCTCTATCATCAATTATACCGATCTGCTGCGTACTGCCCAAGACGGGGATACCCGGGAGGAATACCTGCAGATACTGGAAAATCAGGGACTGCGGCTGAAAAGACTGATCGAGGATCTGACCGACCTGAGTCGGGCATCCTCCGGAAATATCCAGGCGGATATGAAGCCGATGGACGCGGCTGAGGCCCTTAAGCAGGCTTTGGGGGAGTTTTCCGATAAACTCAGTGCCGCCCAGCTTCAGGTCTGTACCAAATTTCCGGATGCGTCCGTCAGGATCGCCGCCGACGGCAGACTGTTTTGGCGTGTAATGTCCAATCTCATTGGCAATGTGGTCAAGTATGCTCAGCCGGGTACCCGGGTTTATGTAATACTGACTGCCGGCGAAAGCACTGCCCAAATATCCGTGAAAAACATCTCCCGGGAGCCCTTGAACATCCGGGCTGAGGAGCTGATGGAACGGTTTGTCCGGGGCGACCAATCCCGGAACACAGAGGGCAGCGGTTTGGGGCTGAGTATTGCTTCGTCGCTGATGGATGTACAGAAGGGGCACTTGGATGTGCGCATCGATGCGGATCTGTTCACCGCCAGCCTCACCTTCCTGAAAGCGGATCTGTTTTAACAATTTGTTCACTTTTTATTCTTAATCTCTACACGACCTGTTCAAAAGCAGGCTATAGAATAAAAGCAAGAAAGGCAGCGGAAGCCGTGAGCCGCGGTCTTTCTGGGCAGGCCCTCCTGCCTGTCCGAGAGCGAATCCTCTTTTCTACCTCTCTTCTTTAATCCCCAAAAGGAAAAGCCGTCGTGATTAGCGACGGCTTTTTCTTTGAGCTTGCCCCTCTGACTTTGCGTAACTGATGATTAAATCCTTCTTGTGGATTTGTATAAACCCAAAGCCTTCTCCTCCAGTAACCAATGATTAATTCATTTTTAAAATCTGTAGGGGCCGATGCCCACATCGGTCCTTATAAAAAAGTTACGATATCGCCGAAAGTTCGTATAAAATCGTAACCTTTTTCGCCGGGTCGATGTGGGCATCGACCCGGCGAAAATATTTTTTTGATTTAATCAGCATTTACTCCAGGAGAAGCCTTTTCCGATGCGCATCCCCTAAATGTAAACTTTTTTATAAGTACTTGCAGGATGCGCAAACACTGTGGTAAAATAATGGATAAATCTTAAAACTGTATGAGTAACCGATGGTTAAATCGACAAGAATTAGTAGCGAGAGATTTTGACTCAAATTGAAGTTCAGAAAACGCAGACATACTTTGTGTATTTCAAGTTTTGTGAACTGAAAAGTTGGGGCAAAAGATCCGCTAATGATCGCAGACGATTTTCTTCAGCGGTTGCTTAAGGAGGAATGTACACTCTATGATCAAACGGTTAGCCCGGTGCGTCCGGGAATATAAATGGCCGACCGTCCTCAGCCCCCTTTGTATGATCGGCGAAGTGGCAATGGAAGTGACCATCCCACTGATTATGGCTGATCTTTACGACTACGGCATCAAGCTGCAGAATATGGACGTTGTGATCCAGAAATCCATTCTGCTGATCCTGTGCGCGCTGATCTCTTTGGCCTTCGGCTCTGCTTCGGCGTTTTTGGCATCCAAAGCCGCCACAGGCTTTGCCAGAAATCTGCGCCACGATATGTACCACCGGGTGCAGGACTTCAGCTTCAGCAACATCGACAAATTCTCCTCCGCGTCCATCGTGACCCGGCTGACCTCCGATGTTGCCAACCTGCAGATGACCTTCCAGATGATGATCCGTATGGCCATCCGCAGCCCTATGATGCTGATTTTGGCCATGGTATCGGCTATGGGCATCAATGTGCGCCTGAGCCTTGTTTTCTGCGTAGCGCTGCCCATCCTTGTTTTTGCATTGGTGATGCTGGTGCCTATGGTACACAAAATTTTCGAACGGGTATTTAAGACCTATGACCGGCTGAACACCGTGGTGCAGGAAAATATCCACGGCATCCGGGTGGTAAAATCCTTCGTCCGGGAAGAAAAGGAAACCGAGAAATTTACAGGCATTTCCGGCTCTATTTTTAAGGATTTTTGTAAAGCAGAGCGGATCATGGCACTGAATAACCCCATTATGCAGTTTTGCGTTTACGGCTGTATTCTTGCCATTTCCTGGTTTGGCGCGCAGATGGTCATTGCCTCCGGCAACGACCCTTCTATAGGTTTGACCACCGGTCAGCTCAGCTCTATGTTCACCTATACCACACAGATCCTCAGTTCTTTGATGATGTTCAGTATGGTGTTTGTGATGCTGACCATGAGCCGCGCGCCTTTAAAACGGTGCTACGAGCTGCTGACGGAGGAGCCCGACCTGACCTCCCCCACGGAAAACGCCGTGACGCAAGTTGCCGACGGCTCTGTTGATTTTGAAAATGTCAGCTTCCGTTACGCCGCCACCGCCAAGCACCGGGCTCTTAAGGAAGTAAGTCTGCATATTCCCAGCGGTGCCACCGTAGGCATTTTGGGCAGCACCGGCTCTGCCAAAACCACCCTGGTGCAGCTGATCCCCCGTCTTTACGATGTATCTGAAGGCGCTGTGAAGGTAGGCGGTGTGGATGTACGCAATTACGATCTGGAGGTACTGCGTGACAACGTGGCAATGGTACTGCAGAAAAATGTGCTGTTTTCCGGCTCTATCAAGGAAAATCTGCGCTGGGGCAACCCGGACGCCACCGATGAAGAGCTGATCCATGCCTGTAAGCTGGCCTGCGCCGATGATTTCATCCGTAGCTTCCCCAACGGCTATGACACCCATATCGAGCAAGGCGGCACCAACGTATCCGGCGGTCAGAAGCAGCGGCTGTGTATTGCCCGTGCGCTGCTGAAAAAGCCCAAGATCCTGATTTTGGACGACTCCACCTCCGCGGTGGA